>NZ_JBICKJ010000055.1:0-6438 GCF_043104125.1 Pseudomonas sp. xss_4 | reverse complement strand
TACCAAGCCCCCACCGACGCCGCCACGCCCGCCAGTGTCCCCGCACTCAACCGCAAGCCACCCCTGAACATTTTGCCCGCCTGCTGGACGGCTGCACTGCCGCTCCTTTCGGCAAAGCCCGCCGCCGTCGCTCCTAATTCCAGTGCCGCTGCCGATACTCCGATCATTGCCGCGGCGATCTCGATGTATTCCCGGCTGCGCTTGTCGGCCGCATCGGCCTTGACCATCAGGTTCCAGACTTCCAGCACCGCCACCAGGCTGCCGATGCGCACCTCGGTCATCTGGGTCAGCGGGTCGGGGCTGTAGAGCAGGCGCAGATCTTGGACGTCGTCGAGGTCGTGGATCTTGAACAGCCAGGTCATGCTCCTGATGGCTTCCAGGGGATTGAGTGACGCCAGGGTATCCCAGGGCTTGTCCGGATCGATGAAGTCGAGCGTGCCGAGAGGCGAGATACGGTACTGGCTGTGCCAGGCGTACTGGCCGGTGCTGGCGCGCTTGATCAGCACGTAGAGGAAGCCTTCACGCAACGGGCGGATGGCGTAGCTGGCTTCGCTCAGTTCACCGACCTGGTGGGGGCGGCACAGGTGCGGTGGCAACTCAGGAAGTGCGCGGCGTTGCGCGGCGCTGCCGCAGCCCACGCCGTAGCGCAGCGGCAGGATGGCGAAGGTGCGGGTGCAACTGACGGCCGGCCCCGGGCTGAAGAGCTGCTCCAGCTGGCTGCGGTTCTCTGCACACTGTTCGAAGGTTTCTTTCCAGCTGAGCATGTAGATGGGCCTCTAGGTTTCCGTTCGCGCCGATGCTCGCCCGGCTTCCTCGATCACGCGGGGGAAGCGCGGCTCGTAGCACAGCAGCAGGGACAGCCAGTGGCCGAAGGCGTGGATCAGGATCAGCGGCAGCATCAGGATGTTGAGCAGCATGAACACCCACAGGGCGCTGTTGCGCAGGAAGCGGGTGTCCAGGCCCCAGGCGGCCTTGAGGGACAGCCAGGGCCAGGGGAATTTGGGAATGAGTTTTTCGGGCGCCGGGGCGGCGGCGGGGCCGTCTTCCATATAGCGGCGGATATATTCCCAGAAGGCCAGCAGTTCGCTGGCGTTGCGGGTGGGTTTGCCGACGAAGGCAACCTCTATGTCATCAGTGGGATTGCCTTCGAGATCGGTGCCGTCGCCTCTGTCCCAACTGAGCCACACAAAACCGCCTGTGCCTTCGAGTTCGGTCATGTTCTTTTCGACGATGATCTGGGTCTTGTCCCAATCCATGATGCGGGTGCCGCCGATAAGGTTGGGGCGCAGAAGGTAGACTTTGCGGGTAATGCGGTTGAAACGAATGATCAGGCGGCGGGCGGTGAAGGCTTCGAGGAATAGGAAGCGAAAGGCGTATTTAAAGTAAAAGTAAAGAGCAAGGACTCCGGTGGCTGGTGTCAAGATCAACCCGAATATATAGAACTCAAGTCCTGGAGAGCCGGAGGAAGAGTCGTATAGTCGACTAATGGCCAGCCAGAATGCAGCAAGTGCTCCCCACATTAACATGCTGCCGGTGCCGCCTGCGGCCAGTGTGATTAAGCCGCGCTTTTCATCGTTAGGTGTGCGCACATCGATATAAGTATCGTTGTAGGCATAGAGCGACTCGTTATCGTAAACCGACTTCGATACCGACTCCTGAACGCTTTCCGGGGCGTTCAGTTCGGGTTGCCCCGGCTGACGCTGCTGATTCTTTGCTTCCTCCAGCCTTTCCTCATAAGAAGAAAGGCTCTTTCCCCAATGAAATCCCCACTCGAACAGATACATCAGAGCGTACTCCCCACGGCGCGTTGCATGATCTCGATCTCCTTCTCTTCCGTATCAGCGATGCCCTTGCTGCGATCCTTGCGGAAGGTGCTGTGGCTCAGGTAGCGCTGGAGGTCGTTGGGCACGAAGTACATCAGACCAGCCGTAATGGCGAAAGTGAGAAGATTCAGGCCGAAGAAGACACGGAGCATGAAGACCATGCGGGCCGCCAGGAATTTCGAGGTATTAACACCCACCTTAAGCGTTGAGCTCATAAAGGCGCTACTACCATGCCGCTTGATCATATACTCAAGGAAGGGACCGGATGAGGCGAGGCCAATCGCAAGTGACAAGCTGGCAACACCGGTTTGTGCTGTTGCACGAAGAAAGTATAGATAGTCGATAGATGTATTTTCATTCTTAGCATTTTCCCAGAAATCGGTGTAGTCATACCAAGCCCCCACCGACGCCGCCACGCCTGCCAGTGTGCCTGCTCCCAGCCGTAAGCCACCCCTGAATATTTTGCCCGCCTGCTGGACGGCTGCACTGCCGCTCCTTTCGGCAAAGCCCGCCGCCGTCGCTCCCAATTCCAGTGCCGCTGCCGATACTCCGATCATTGCCGCGGCGATCTCGATGTACTCCCGGCTCTGTTTGTCGGCCGCATCGGCCTTGACCATCAGGTTCCAGACTTCCAGCACCGCCACCAGGCTGCCGATGCGCACCTCAGTCATCGGCCCCTTGATGCCGGCGCGCAGGGCCTGGTCGAAGCTGCTGGCCGTCGAGCGATCCAGGCGCCGGGTGGCGCCCTGGCTCAACGCGGTGCCACCCCGCGTCTCCAGGTGGAAATGCTGCGCGAAGCGCCCCAGGCGCGCCTGCAGCGCATTGGCCAGCAGCCAGTTGGCCGGCTTGTCCAGGGCGCTTGCCAGGCGGTTCTGGAACAGCCGGCTGCCCAGGGTGCTGACCAGCAGCGCGCCCCCGGCGAGGCGGTCGGCCGGCGGGCCGGAGGTGGTTACGGCGGCCAGTTCTTCGACCAGGGCCAGGCTGGCGGTGTAGATGTCGGTCAGGCCCTTGAGGCGTTCCTGCAGTTGGGCTTCGTCGAGCAGCCCCAGCATCAGGCCGGTACGTTCGCCAAACAGCGTGTTCAGTTCGTCTTCGGCCGATTCCTGGTTCTGTGCCAGCGAGCGCCAGAACAGGTTGTCGTTGGAGATGCCCTGTTCGCTCCAGCGCGTCAGCAGCGCATCGCCGACGCGGGTGGCGTTCATGCCGACGATGGCCTTGGCCATCTGGGTCTCGAACAGCAGCCCCTGTTCCAGGTCGTTGCGGTCATAGCGGGCCAGGGCATCGAGCAATGCTTCGCTCTGCAGCCACAGCAGGTGGTCGGCGGCGCGGGCATCCCTGGCCTGGTCGACGGCCTCGACCACGGCCCGGTAATCGCGCAGGTAGTCCTGGCGCATGCCTTCGTTGATGTAGGGGGCGTAGTCTTCCCAGCTCCGCTCCCGCGCCTGGCGGATTTCAGCCTGCTGCACCTGCTGCTGATGCTCGGGGTTGCGGAACGAGCGCATGTTGCCGCGCGACATCATCACGACCTGGGCGTTGTTCTGCAAGTACTCGGAGGACGTATAGGTGACGCCGAGGGTGTTCTGGTGCTGGGTGTAGCTGTGTTCGGCCTGCTCGGCCAGCGCCTTGCGGATATTCTCGATGGCGAAGGCGATGGTGAACTTGCGCTGGTTGTCCAGGCCTTCGGCGTCGGTGCGCTGCATGAAGGCGTCCAGGGGTTCCAGGCTGGCATTGCGCCAGGCGTTGAGTTCCTGGGTGATGCCGATGGCGTCGTCCACCACGATGGCCACCCCGCGATGCTGCGGCTTGTTCGCCGTGGGCATCATTTCCGCGCGGGCAGCCATCACTGGGACGTTCGCGCCATTGAACGGCTGGGCCTGGATCAGTGTCTTGAGTGCGCCCTGGTGCTGCGCCGCGAAGTCGGCGATCAGGTCGAGCCGCTCGTAGGTGAGGACATGGGGGAGTGCCTCGGGTGGGGTCTCGCTGGCGCAACTGGCGATGTCGATGGACGCCAGCGTATCCCGGTAGAGCTGCAGTATGCGGTACTTGCGCAGGGTGTCCTGGGTCAGCGGGTCGGGGCTGTAGAGCAGGCGCAGATCCTGGACGTCGTCGAGGTCGTAAATCTTGAACAGCCAGGTCATGCTCCTGATGGCTTCCAGGGGATTGAGTGACGCCAGGGTATCCCAGGGCTTGTCCGGATCGATGAAGTCGAGCGTGCCGAGAGGCGAGATACGGTACTGGCTGTGCCAGGCGTACTGGCCGGTGCTGGCGCGCTTGATCAGGACGTAGAGGAAGCCTTCGCGCAACGGGCGGATGGCGTAGCTGGCTTCGCTCAGTTCACCGACCTGGTGGGGGCGGCGCAGATGCGCTGGCAACTCGGGGAGTGCGCGGCGTTGCGCGGCGCTGCCGCAAACCACGCCGTAGCGCAGCGGCAGGATGGCGAAGGTGCGGGTGCAACTGACGGCCGGCCCCGGGCTGAAGAGCTGCTCCAGCTGGCTGCGGTTCTCTGCACACAGTTCGAAGGTTTCTTTCCAGTCGTACATGGGGGTTCCTCAGTATGTCCGCTGGCGCGTACGCGCCTGAAGGGCTTCGGCGAGCGGCCGCCCGTGGTTGAGGGCGTCGTTCAGGGCTTGCTGCCAGGCTGGTGTGTTGTGCAGGGCTGGCCCTTGAAGGGCCATGAGGGTGACGTAGTCAACAAGGTCGGCCTGGCGGGTAAGGCCGTGTTGGCGGGCCTGCTCCAGGTATTGGCGAACCAGGCCAAGCCGTGTGCTCTGGCAGTTCTCTTTGGCACCCACGGCTTGCAGTGGCGCCTTGAGCTGATCCGCCAGGCGGTAGAGCAGCGGGTCTCCCGCCAGCATGTCCCAGCAGTCCTGGTCAATCCGGATGGGCGGCACATGCAGGTGTTCCGGCTTGTCGTAGCCGGAGAGGCGTCGCCAGGCTCTGTGTTGCGGGTCCGCCAGGGCGACCCACCAGCTGCGGATCGGCGCCAGCCATTCGGCGATACCGGGCAGGTCATGGCGGGCATGCAGGATGGGCAGAGCGTGCTCGGTGTGATAGCGAAGCATGTAGCTGGCATCATCCGGCCCTTCGACCACGGCGGCCTTGCTCAGGTGCTCTGCCAGCCTGGCGGGAGGCAGGGCACTGACGATCCAGCCACAGAGAGCATCACCCGCTGTCCGGCCCAGGGCGCTGTAGAAGTCGGACTGACCTTGCAGGTCGGCATCGGGCTTTGTGCCGAACAGCCTGGGGCCGATTTCGCGCAGGTTGGCGAGCTCCGGTTGTTGCAACAGGGGCCAGGCGTTTCCCCTGTGCGTTTCCCGCAGCGCACTGCGTTCGGCTGGCTCCAGTCGGGACATTTCGACCAGGCCGGCCAAGCGATAGGCTGGGGACTCGCGCAGCTCGTCAATGATCAGGGCTGCGGCGGAATGCTTGCTCATATGCCCTCCATGCGAACGACACTGCGCCCTTCGGCGATGGCCTTGAGCAAACAACTGACGCAAACCGGATCGCTCGGGGTCGGCACGCCGCTGGCGGCGATGGAGTGGCCCGAACCATTCGTTTGCAACGCAAGTGGCCCATTGAACTGGAGTGATACGCCATTGAGGGTGATGCCGGAGTCGTCGATGCGCAGGGTGCCGCCAGGGGCCTTGAGTACCACGGCCTCAGATGCCTGGATTTCGTATACCTGGGTCTTGTGGACGATGGCCTGGCCGGCCTGCAACTCGACGCGGCCTTCGACCTTCTGGTACAGGTGTCCGCCGATCTCGATCCAGTGGTCTGCGGTGGTTTTGTCGCGCCGGTCGTTGCCGACCTCTTCGATGCGATCCTTGCCCGTCTGGATGTTGTGGTTACGGGCGATGTTCAGGTAGTCGTCCTGGCCAATGGCATGGCGGCGGTCCTGGCCGATGGTCACCTGCTCGTCGTTGCCTACCGTCTCCTGGCGGTCATGGCCGATGGTGATGGTTTCATCGTGCTCCACCTGTTCGCTGCGGTCGCGGCCGACGACGATGGTTTCGTCGTTGCCGACGCGGATGTTCTGATCCTTCTGTGCATGGATGAAGATTTCCTCCTGGCCATGCTCGTCCTCGAAGCGCAGTTCGTTGAAGCCCTGGCCCTTGTGGGTCTGGCTCTTGATGGTCATCCGCGTCTTGTGCCGCGGTAGCTCGTAGGGCGTGGGATGGGTGGCCGGATAGGTTCGGCCAGTGATGATGGGCTGGTCGCAATCACCGTCGAGGAAATCGACGATGACTTCCTGGCCAATGCGCGGGATGGCGATATGGCCCCAGGCGGCGCCGGCCCAGTTCTGGGCAACGCGAATCCAGCAGGAACTGTGTTCGTCGCCTACTGCCAGGCGATCCCAGGGAAATTGGACTTTCACCCGACCGAACTCGTCGCAGTAAATCTCTTCGTCCTTGGGGCCTACTACGGTGGCAATATGTGGGCCGTCGATACGTGGCTTGGGCGGCAGCGGGGCGCGCCAGTCGGTGTGGTCATGCAGCAGCTCGGCGCTGAAGTGGTAGCGGGTGCCCTGTTCGGCGTCGGCGGCGTCTTCCTGCTGGCTGGTGGCCTGCACGCCCTCGTGATGCAAGCGCAGGGTGCGCCAGCCGCGGTTCATGTC
>NZ_JBICKJ010000054.1:0-4518 GCF_043104125.1 Pseudomonas sp. xss_4 | reverse complement strand
TTGCGTACGCTGTCGTAGAGTTCGCCGACGTTGTCGTAGGCCTGGGTCTTGCGCAGGCGCACGATCAGGCCGAACAGGGGGATGGCGCCGTCGGCCAGCGGGTTGTAGCCGTGGCCGCGCAACTGGAAGCCGAGGTCTTCGTCGGCGTCGATGTGTTCGATGGTGTCGAAGCCGATGACGCGCTTGTGCGGGACGGCAGGCGCGGGCGGGGTACGCAGGTAGGGCTGGCGGGCGAGGGTGTTGGTCATGTCATTGGCTCCTGATGGCCCAGAACTGCATTTCCAGTTCGGGGTAGTCCCCGGCGATGTGGAAGCCGAAGCCTGCGGCCTCGCGCATCATTTGCCAGTTGGCGTGGCTGCGGTCGAGCTGGAAGTAGCTGAAGCCGGAGTGGAACGGCAGGTGGCGCGGCGCGACGGGCAGCGGGGTGAGCGGGATGCCGGGCAGTTGCAGGTTGATGAGTTCGCTGAGTTTTTCCTGCGAGGCGACCTTGGCCTGCTGGAGGAATTGCTGGCGCAGTTTTTCCAGCGGCATGCGGGCGCGCACGGCGAGGATGAAGTCGGCGTCGTCGAGCAGGCGGCGGTCGTGCACGGCGGCGGTGAGGGTGCCGTACTGCTGCTTGATGATCGGCAGCGAGACGGCGCGCGGTTGTAGGACGGTGCTGAGGACGCGGCGCAGGGTTTCTTCCAGGCGGCGGAAGGATTCACGCAGGTTGTCGTGCTGGTAGGCCGGGTACTCTTCCGGCAGGCGGCCGTCGTCGGTGAAGGTCACCAGTTCGCCGCAAGCCTGGCTGAAGGCGACATAGAGCTGCTCGGGGTGCACGTGCTGGCGGCGCGACAGGTGCAGGAACAGCGGGTGCAGGCGGTTGAGGGCCTGTAGCAGGTTGAAGTCGGTGACGTCGGCCACGCCGGATTGGCTGGGCGAGCCGATACGCTCGGCGATGCTGCGGGCACGTTCGCGCATCAGGCTGGCGGTTTCGCCGAGGAAGCGCCCTAGTGGCGGCACGGCGGACAGCGAGACGCTGGTGGGGTAGAAGTGTTCGTCGAGCACCAGGCTGCCGTCCGGGCGCTTGTCGAGGATGTGGCACAGGGCGATGCCGGTGAAGGCGCTGCGGTCGTCCCGCTCCAGGGTCAGTTGCAGGTTGGGGATGGCCAGATCCAGGCGGATGTGGTCGCCTTCTTCGCTGTGGGTGTCCCTGGCTTCCTCGGCGTGCGCGATGTAGCGGGCGTTGGCGTAGGTGTCGGGCCATTGCACTTCCAGCACGCCGTCGGACTTGAGCGGCAGGGTCAGGTAGACCACCTGGCCGGCGCTGGTGGCGTCGGCGATGGTCAGGGGCGCGGGCGGCGGCTGGTCGTTGGGGATGTTGAAGACCGTGCCGTCGGGCATGACGCCCTGGGCCCTGACGATGGCGATCTTGCCGAAGCTCAGGTACTCGTGGTTCAGCTCCAGCACGCTGAAGCCGTACAGGTGTTCGCTGACGGCGTTGATGCGCTGGTTGGCGTGGTGCTCCAGCGCGCGCGCCTGTTGTTGGAAGTGCTGTGGCTTGACGAACAAGCCTTCGCTCCAGATGACAGAGTTCCTTGATGTCATTTCGTCGGTCTCGGTTTCGGCTGGCGGTAGCGCTCTTCGGTGATGGCGACCGCGTTGTCGTGGAGGGTGAGGTGTGCGTTGCGCGGGGATGTAGTCATGGCACGTGATCCCCGATCTGGTTATCGGCCCACTGCCAGAGAGTCAGGCCCTTGCTGGTTTCACTGGGGATCTCGGGGAATACCTCATCCTGGGCGAACTGACGGCGCGAGCCGTGTTGGGCCAGGGTGAACCAGTAGCCGGCGCGCGGGCAGGGCTGGCCGGCGTAGGTGGGCGGCGGCACCGATGGCGTAGCGGGTGTGGCCGGCAGGTTACGGGCAAAGTCCGCCAGGTCGCGGGGGTAAAACGGCATATCGCGGTAGCTGCTGTCATCAATCTCCAACAGCCAGGTGACGGCGGCGGCCTCCCAGGCCCAATAGCCATAGAAAGAAACATCCGACTCGCCATGCAGGTCGGTATAGGGTTCGCGGCGGCTGGCGTGATACCACTCGTCCAGGTACTTGGTCATAAGCGTCGGGCGCTTCTCGGGCGTGGCGTCGAAGACCTTGAACAGCTTACGGTAGGGCAAATGGCGGGTGGCGGTATCCGGCGGGGTGCCACGGCCGGGGGCGAAGGGCGCGACCAGGCGTTCGAGCAGGCCGTCGCGGATGCCCAGCTCCACGTTGGCGAAATCGAGGATCGCCATGACCCTTGGCATCTGTGCGGCATGGCCGCTGAGCAGGCCGAAGCAGACCAGACGCAGGGCGACGATCCAGTATTCGTTGCCCTTGAGATAGACATGCGGCATGACTCGGCCGTTGGCATCGGGCGTCTGCAGGTAGGCTTCCTGAAAGCCGGCGTATTCCTCGGCCCAGACCAGGGCATGGGGCCAGACTTCGGCGAAGGCTTCCACCGGCGCGCCAGCGGAGTATTGCAGGCTGAGCCAGTTCAGCACGTCCCATAGTCGCTGTCGTGTGGAGGTCATCAAACCACCGGGTTTTGCCTTGTCTCGGTACTTCGGCAAGTCGGTAGTGATCATGGCAACGCCACTTAATGCTTCTTCAAACAATTCGCTGTACCGGAAGTAGCGTAAGTGCGGTTCGCGACGCTGCTCAAAACGTGTGGATGGAACCTGCCAGGTGGCCCAATATTTCCAGTCGATGGGATGGAGCGCTTGCATATCGATCAGCCTATGAGGATATCGGTGGGGATGACGAATTCGGTGCCAATCTGGTGGCTGGCCTGACCCTTGGCACAGCGGGGACTGGTCTTGCCCTTGCGCCTGTCGTGTAGGTTGTGATTGGCACCGACCACAGTAATTACACTGCGGTCGTAGGGGCACTTGACCAACTGTTTCTGTGGAGTGCCTTCATCCAGGGAAATGGTCGAACCCAATTTGAAGTGAACACGTCTCCAAGCCCTTATTTTCCGGAGCAAGTCACTATGCTCGGCAACGATCTCTGCCTTATCTATCCTGGCAGCTACCCAGCGATGACTGAGTTGGCGGCCATCCTTTGTGTCGCCAAGGTTATTTCCTAGACGGCTTTCATCCTCCTCCCCCATATAGGCATCCAGACCATAGCGCAGCGCCTCGAAGACACGCTTCGGGGTTTCCAGCCGGTGCATGCCTTTTCCCGTGCCCTTGGTATCGCTGACCCGGTAGCCCAGGGGCAATCGGCTGCCATGCCAGACATGGTCGATACCCTGATGTCCTCCCGGCAGATTGCCGTCGGGCTGCTTCATCTCGTACAGGCGAGCGTTCTTGTTGATCTTCGAGCGATTCTTCTGGCGCTTGACGAAGAAGTAGTCGGCGATATGTTCACCCGATACGCCGATTTCACGGCGATTGCGGCGGCTGCGCTGGCTCTGCCGTTGTTGCGCGCTGACCTGGCCCTGGCGTGGTATGGCCGTGCCGCTGGAGTTGGTGGGGATATCGCGGTTGGCCGGGGCCGAGGCTGCGGGTGTGGATGAGGCGGCCGGGGTCTGGCTGGTGGTGTTGGTACTTTGCTGGGCCGGCTTGCCTGCGTTGCCGCCACTGGATGCCGGTGCTGATGAGCCGGGCGGCGACTGGCGCGGGGTGTCGGCATGGCGGCTGGCGCGGGAGCCCGCGGTGGTGTTGGGCAGGGGCTGGGCATCTGGTGGGATTGCTGCAGCGAGCCCATGGCCTGTTCGATCTTCTGCTGGGCCTTGGCCTTGAGTACCCGGAGCTGGGTGACCAGGCGGTTGAGGCCCTGTTTGTCCATGATCCAGCGGGCGCTGCGGGTGCCGAGCACGTCGATCATGCCATCGAGGATCTGGTTGGTCTTGGCGACGAGCTGGCGGGTGTAGCTGGCCCAGTCCAGCTCGCGGAACCACTTCTCGATATTGCCGCGCACGTCCCTGGGCAGGCTGTCGAGGATGCGGCTCATGGGCACGCCGCTACGCAGCATGCGGAAGACGTTCTTGAGCGCGTCGCCAAACAGCGGCACCAGGGCGATCAGGCAGAGCACCAGTTCGATCCAATTGTCGGCGTTGTCGCTGTCGCGGGTCAGCGAATGGAGGGCGCGCAGGATGTTGTAGGCGTCGAGCGCCTGACCGACGCCGGGAATGCAGCCGAGCACGACGGTGACGACCATCTGGCTGACGGACTGGCCACGGCCTTCGACGACTTCCCGTACCCAGGTGAGGATTTCGGCGAGGGTGTCGGTCTCGGCCTGCCTGATAATGGTCTTAGTGTTCATACCGTAGCCTCCCGCTCGTATGCCTGTGAGTTGAGGGCGACTTCCTGTCTCGATGTCATTTCATCGGTCTCGGTTTCGGCTGGCGGTAGCGCTCTTCGGTGATGGCGACCGCGTTGTCGTGGAGGGTGACCAGCAGGGCGTACTTGTGCCCGTTGGGCTCCAGGCGCAGTACCTGTTTCCAGGTGGCGCCGTTCTGGTCGTGGAAGTTGGCGAAGACGGCGAGGTAGCGGGTGTC
>NZ_JBICKJ010000053.1:0-1172 GCF_043104125.1 Pseudomonas sp. xss_4 | reverse complement strand
TTGCGCACGCTGTCGTAGAGTTCGCCGACGTTGTCGTAGGCCTGGGTCTTGCGCAGGCGCACGATCAGGCCGAACAGGGGGATGGCGCCGTCGGCCAGCGGGTTGTAGCCGTGGCCGCGCAACTGGAAGCCGAGGTCTTCGTCGGCGTCGATGTGTTCGATGGTGTCGAAGCCGATGACGCGCTTGTGCGGGACGGCCGGCGCGGGCGGGGTGCGCAGGTAGGGCTGGCGGGCGAGGGTGTTGGTCATGTCATTGGCTCCTGATGGCCCAGAACTGCATTTCCAGTTCGGGGTAGTCCCCGGCGATGTGGAAGCCGAAGCCTGCGGCCTCGCGCATCATTTGCCAGTTGGCGTGGCTGCGGTCGAGCTGGAAGTAGCTGAAGCCGGAGTGGAACGGCAGGTGGCGCGGCACGGCGGACAGCGAGACGCTGGTGGGATAGGAGTGCTCGTCGAGCACCAGGCTGCCGTCCGGGCGCTTGTCGAGGATGTGGCACAGGGCGATGCCGGTGAAGGCGCTGCGGTCGTCCCGTTCCAGGGTCAGTTGCAGGTTGGGGATGGCCAGATCCATGCGGATGTGGTCGCCTTCCTCGCTGTGGGTGTCACGGGCTTCCTCGGAATGCGCGATGTAGCGGGCGTTGGCGTAGGTATCGGGCCACTGCACTTCCAGCACGCCGTCGGACTTGAGCGGCAGGGTCAGGTAGACCACCTGGCCGGCGCTGGTGGCGTCGGCGATGGTCAGGGGCGCGGGCGGCGGCTGGTCGTTGGGGATGTTGAAGACCGTGCCGTCGGGCATGACGCCCTGGGCCCTGACGATGGCGATCTTGCCGAAGCTCAGGTACTCGTGGTTCAGCTCCAGCACGCTGAAGCCGTACAGGTGTTCGCTGACGGCGTTGATGCGCTGGTTGGCGTGGTGTTCCAGTGCGCGGGTCTGTTGTTGGAAGTGCTGCGGCTTGACGAACAAGCCTTCGCTCCAGATGACAGAGTTCCTTGATGTCATTTCGTCGGTCTCGGTTTCGGCTGGCGGTAGCGCTCTTCGGTGATGGCGACCGCGTTGTCGTGGAGGATGACCAGCAGGGCGTACTTGTGCCCGTTGGGTTCCAGGCGCAGTACCTGTTTCCAGGTGGCGCCGTCCTGGTCGTGGAAGTTGGCGAAGACGGCGATGTAGCGGGTGTC
>NZ_JBICKJ010000052.1:0-15278 GCF_043104125.1 Pseudomonas sp. xss_4 | reverse complement strand
TTCATGGGCGTGCGGATTTCATGACTGATGGTGGCCAGGAACGTGCTCTTGGCCCGGTTGGCGTCATCGGCCTGCTGCTTGGCTTGACGCAACTCGTTGACCAGCTGGCGGCGGTCGCTGATATCGATCCATCCGCCAATGATGCCCTGTACCTCGCCCAACGAATCCCGGTAGGGCAGGATCCAGTGGTAGATGGTGATTTCCCGGCCCTTGATGCGCAAGGGACGGTCCATGATCAACGGCGTACCAGCCGCCATCACCTTGGCGTAGTCGTTCTGGATTTGTCGGGTCTGTTCGCAGTCGGCAAACAGGCTGCTCTCCAGTTGCTTGCCCAGGACCTCCTCGGCGCTGGCCTGGACCGCTTCGAGGTAGCTGTAGTTGCAGCTTTGCAGGCAGCCTTCGCGATCACGGACGTACATCGGGTGTGGCGTACCGTTGAGCAATGCGCGCATGAATGCCACCTGATCGTTCAGGGCGCGCTCTGCTTGCTGGCGTTGACGGATCTGCAAACGCAGGCGGGCATTCCATAATAGGGCCAGCAACAGCAATACCGCCGCACCCAGGGCTACCAATACCGTCAAGCGGCGCAACCCCTCGCCCTTGGCATCTTCGAACAGGGTGAAGCCTCGCCAGCGGTTGTTGATTACCCCCAGCTCTTCAGGTGAAATGCTCGAAAGTGCCTTGTCCAGTATTGAAATGAGGGTTTTGGAGGGGGTACTGGTGGCCATTGCATAACTGGCAGGTTCGCTGCCCACTGTGGTGCGGATGATCAGGTCGGGATTGCTGGCCAAGGCATGGTTGGCGTCGATCAGTGTGGTGATGACCGCATCTACTGCTCCGCTGTTGAGCAGGGCCATGGAGTAGTACGAGCTTTCCGTTTCTATCCAGCCAATTTGCGGGTGGTAGCGCGAGAGCATGGTGTCTAGGGCGCTGTAGCGCGTGATTGCTATCCGCTTCCCACGCAGATCGTCCAGCGAAGTGGCTGCCGCGTTGTCCTTGTGATTGACCAGCACGTAGGTGCTGTCCAGATATGCCTGACTGATCTGCAGATCGTTCTGGTCGATGCCGCCGCTTGCCAGTGCAGCGATCACATCGGCGCGCCCGTCCTTGACCCGGGCAATCATGTCCGCGATGCCACTGGCCCGTTGCACCTCGAAACGCAAGCCCGTACGCAGGCTGATCAGTTCCAGCAGGTCGGCGGTGATGCCGCGGAAATAGCCCGATTTGTCGAAGTAGGACAATGGCGCCGCCGTACCGTCGACAACGACACGCATGACTGGATGACGCTGCAACCACTGCTCTTCGGTACGCGTCAGTCGAAGCTTGCGGTCGGTCAAAAGCAAATCGCTGCCTGCACTCCAGCGTTTGAATATGCTCGAACGCAGGGCGGGGGACTGACTGTCGAGCGCAGCATTGACCAGCGCGAGCAGTACCGTGTCTTGCTTGCGTAGGGCGAAGCCGAAGCCAAATGCTTCATGGTTGCCAAAGCTGGCCATACGCAGCCTTGGCAGGTGCCCGCGGTTGAGTTGATAGTGGGTGGAAATCGTGTCGCCGATGAAGACATCGGCCTGGCCGAACGCCACCGCATTCAAGGCTTCGCTGGATGATCCGAAGGCCAGGATCTTGGCATCGGGATAGACACTGAGTACTTCTTTCCTGGGCAGGTAGTGATACAGCATGCCAAGGCGCATGCCTGCCAGGCCAGTGTCCAGCGCCCGATGTTCGTCCTCTCGCGTGACCAGCACGGGTTGGTCGATGGCGTAGGCGTGCGACAGCACCACGCCTTCATAGTTGGCGTCATAGCCGTTGGCACTGCCTAGCAGATCGATGTCGCCTTGTTTGAGCGCCTGCAGCGCCGCTTGGCGGCTTGGATAGCGCAGCACGCGTACCGGCAGGTCAAGCGCCTTGCCCAGCAGGCTGGCGTACTCTGCGGTAAGGCCTTGGTAGTCGCGCCCCCCACTGCTGATGTCAAAAGGTGGATAATCCGGGGCAGAGGTGCCGACCACCAGTTCGTGGCGAGCATTCAGCCATTGCTGTTGTTCAGGGGTGATCGCAGGCATGGCGGGCCGTGCGGTGGAGCGAGCGACCAGGGACAGCTGGGACGCGCCTTGCTGCCCGGCGTTCGCCAGGTTGCCTGGCAGTGTGGCGACCAGGAGCAGGAGGGCGATAAAACGTGCCATGGAGCCCTCAGACCAGTGCGTTGCGCTTAGCCATGTCGATCAGATCGACCAGCGTGCTGGCTTCGAGTTTGTGCATGAGGCGTTTCTTGTAGGTACTGACCGTCTTGCTGCTTAGAAACATGCCTTTTGCAATCTCCTTGTTGGTTCGCCCTTGTGCGAAAAGTTGAAGAACCATCAATTCCCGATCATTGACGGTACTTAGAAGTTGCAGGTCGTTGTCAACAGGTGCATGAGTCTGCATCGCCTGGCTGGGAAAGTAGTTGTACCCAGCCAAAACCGCCTTAACCGCGCTGAGTAATTCGCTCAGGTCTTCTTGCTTGCAGACATAGCCCGCTGCCCCTGATTGCATGCAGCGCACTGCGAACAGCGCTGGCGACTGCGCGGTCAGCACCAGGATTTTCTGTGACATCGCCATCGACTGAAACCGTGCCAGTACTTCCAAGCCATCGAGCTTGGGAATGCTGATATCCAGGATGATCAGGTCTGGATTGGTTTCGCGAATCATCTGCATGGCATCCACGCCGTTGTCCGATTCGCCAGCGATTTTGTAATTCTGATTTTCCAGAAGCATGCGCACTGCCAGCCGGATTACCGGATGGTCGTCGACGATGAATATGGAGTACATGTTCTACTTCCCTGCTATCAATGAGGGTGACAGTTGGCACCTTAACCCAGTTGAAAGCGGCAAGTAATGCGGGGGCGGCTCAATAACCGTATATAGGAAATGGCCTACAAATTTAACAAAAACTACTTACGTACGGTTGCATCAACAAGCAAAGTCAAACCTTGTTTGTTAGCTGATGTTTATGGTTTGAACTTGGCATCCAAGGTTGGTTGAATTGGATGTAAGTCTTTCCTGATTCACCCGTTTGAAAGCGCAGGCCGACAGATTTTCTGCGCATCTTCATGCAGAGCCGGAACGCCCTGTCATCTCCCGTGCCATTTCGCTGGCGTAGCTGTCGGTCATACCGGCTATGAAATCGATCATGCGCAGGAAAGCCTGATAAAGCGAACCATGGGGGTCGGGGGCATTGTTGCCTAGCAGGTCCAATACCCTACGGCTCTTGAACGAGGGAGTGCGCCCCCCATGTTGCTCCAGTGCGGCGCCACAGAAGGTGTTCAACAGGATTTCCAGCGTGGTGTAGGCACCGATTTCGTGAAGCGTCTTGCGCTTGTCCTGAAAAATCTTGTTTCGCGCCATCGCCTTGGCGTGCAGTACGCAACGTTTAGCGGGGCCGTGCATGTGCTCGACAAGATCACCGGTCAAATGGCCGGCGAGCAGTGCATCCTGCTGTTCCACGAAGGCCTGCGCCGCCGCATTGGTCAGGTGTTCGATAGCCTTGCCGCGCAGGATCGCCAACTTGCGGCGCCTCGAGTCACTTGGACCGAGCTGCCTGTAGGTTTCCGGCAGGTCGCTGCCTACCAGATCGAGTAACAGCGCTTCAACTTCAGCGTACTGCAGAAGCTCCATTTCCAGGCCATCTTCCAGGTCGATCAGGCCATAGCAGATGTCATCGGCAGCCTCCATCAAATACACCAGGGGATGCCGTGCCCAGCGCTGATCGTCTACTTGGGGCAGGCCCAGGCGACCTGCAATCTGTTCCAACAGCGGCAATTCGCTCTGGTAACTCCCGAACTTATGTTTTTTGTAGCCCAGGGCATCGGCATGACGCGCGCTCCAGGGGTACTTGAGATAGGTTCCGAGGGTGGCATAGGTCAAGCGGGTGCCCCCATCGAACTGGTGGTACTCCAGCTGCGTCAGTACCCGAAAGCCTTGGGCATTGCCTTCGAAATTGAGGAAGTCGGCACGTTCATCATCGCGCATGTCGTCCAGCCAACCACGATTGGCGGCCTGCTGAAACCAATGACGGATGGCATCTTCACCGGAGTGTCCGAAGGGGGGGTTGCCGATGTCATGGGCAAGGCAGGCCGACTGCACCACCATGCCCAAGTCACTCGGATCACACCAGTCGGGCAGGCTTGTACGTAGCGTTTCCCCAACGCGCATGCCAAGGGACCGGCCTACGCAACTCACCTCCAGCGAATGGGTCAGGCGCGTGTGAATGTGATCGTTGCTGGTGACAGGATGAACTTGCGTCTTGCGCCCCAGGCGACGAAATGCGCCGGAGAAAATGATGCGGTCATGGTCTTTGTGAAACGGGCTGCGTCCCAATTCTTCAGCACTGTACTGAGCTTTGCCCAGGCGTTCGCGGGTGAGCAGGGTATGCCAATCCAAGGCGCAGTCTCCAGAAGGGGTTGCAGCGAAGCATACGCCGTGTCAGTGGTTCTTGTCCGCGAACAACCACTGACGCGGCGTGAGGTGGGGATCACCGGCGACGACGGTTGCTCTGCATGAAGAGCTTGACCAAGGGAATCAGGCTGGCACCTAGGCGGACAAGGCGGGGAAGACCACCACTTCGAACGCCCTTGCCTGTCAAAAAGCCCATGGCCACTACCGCCCCTATGCCCCACAAGGGTGCATGCTTGATGCCAAGCCCGGCATGGAGCGAGCTTCCCATGCCGCGTATGCGCCGCACAGGTTCGAGCAATTGGCCGGTTTCATGGCGGATTTCCTGGCGGTGCATTTCCATGCGCAGGCGCAGCAGCGCTTTGCGCAGTTCACGCGGATTACGTGTATTGGGCAAGTCAGGCAGGTTCATGGCAGAAGGCGCTCCCGATCTTTGGCCAGTTCCTCAAGCGTGGAGTGGAAGGGCGAGGACTCGTCGAACACCGCGCTTTTCAGGCGCAGGCCACAGTACAGCGCTGCCAGTCCATAGAACACGCACAGACCAATTATGCCGGCCAGGCGATAACTGTCCCAGAGCAGAACAAGCACCAAGCCGGAAAGCGCTGTCAACAGCAGCAGCGCAAAAACCAGCGCCAGGCCTGCGAACAGCAACAGGCGCAGGGTTCGTCCTTTCTGCTCCTGCAGTTCGATGCCGAACAGTTCTATATGGCTGTGCAGCAGCCCAAGAACAGCTGCACCGAGCCGCTTGCCGGTGGCACCGGTGCCGATGGCGTCATTGTCCATGAAAACCCCTTAACG
Organism: Pseudomonas sp. xss_4; assembly: GCF_043104125.1. Taxonomy (NCBI): domain Bacteria; kingdom Pseudomonadati; phylum Pseudomonadota; class Gammaproteobacteria; order Pseudomonadales; family Pseudomonadaceae; genus Pseudomonas; species Pseudomonas sp. xss_4. Next base: position 10,052 of record NZ_JBICKJ010000052.1, on the reverse strand, counting down.
ACGGTTCGCCAGCAGGCCGATTAACAGGCCAACGCCGGCGGCGATACCAATGGCATGCCAGGGTTTTTCCTGGACATACTGCTCGGCGCTGCCCAGTGCCTCCTGGCTGCGTTCGCGCAATGATTCCTGGGTGACTTCCAGCGCCTCGCGTGCTTGCGCCAGGCGCTCGTGCATCTGTTCGCGCAGCACTTGCGCCTGGTCACCTGCCAGGTTGGCGGTATCGGCCAGCAGCTTCTCCGTGTCGCGGACCAGTGCCTGGAAGTCAGCCATCAGTACATCTTGTGCATGCTTTGCCGAATTGCTGGCCATGTGTCTCTCCCTGTCGGTTGATGTTGGTACTTCGAGTGACGTGGCTACTGGAAGGTTCAAGTCAGCACACTGGTACAGGCTTTGCTTGGTTTATGCATCGTTGCAGGGCGCCCTCTCAACGCGCTGCGCTGCTTCGGGGCGCGTGCCACCCGCCACGCCTAAACATTAACCCAAATTGCCCAGACTGCCAGATTGGGCTCCCGTCCATTCGTGGCAAGTGCCCATAACCGCCTTGCCAGGCACCGAAGCGGTGCAGGAAGGGGGTCGATTGAGCATTGTTGGTGCCGCCGACAGGTGCTGCTGCTTCATGGATATGACTTCAAGCGCGATTCAGTCTCAGGTAAACGGTTCAAATACGTTGTTCATCCTGGTAGGCGCCATTCTGGTGCTCGCCATGCATGCCGGCTTCGCGTTTCTTGAGGTTGGCACCGTACGCTACAAAAATCAGGTCAACGCCCTGTCCAAGATTTTGAGCGATTTCGCCGTGTCGGCGATCGCCTATTTCTTCGTCGGCTATTGGGTGGCCTACGGGGTTGCGTTTTTCCAGCCTGCCGCAACCCTGGCGGCCGATAATGGCTACGCCTTGGTCAAGTGCTTTTTCCTCCTGACGTTCGCAGCTGCCATACCGGCGATCATCTCTGGCGGGATTGCGGAGCGAGCGCGCTTTGCACCCCAACTGTGCGCCACGGCATTGATCGTGGCACTGGTGTATCCCTTTTTCGAGGGGATAGTGTGGAATGGCAACTTTGGCGTCCAAGCGTGGTTACAGGTGCATGTCGGTGCGCCGTTCCATGATTTTGCTGGCTCGGTGGTGGTACATGCCATGGGCGGCTGGCTGGCGCTGGCTGCGGTTGTGCTACTGGGCCCCAGACGCGGGCGCTACCGTGAAGGGCGATTGGTCGCGTTCGCGCCCTCGAGCATCCCGTTTCTGGCCTTGGGCTCTTGGATACTGATCATCGGCTGGTTCGGCTTCAATGTGATGAGTGCGCAAACCTTGCAGGGCGTCAGCGGCCTGGTCGCTATAAATTCATTAATGGCCATGGTTGGCGGCACGCTGGCCGCGCTGCTGGTGGGTCGCAACGACCCAGGGTTCCTGCACAACGGCCCGCTGGCAGGGCTGGTCGCCATTTGCGCAGGCTCCGACATCATGCATCCCGTGGGCGCGCTGGCTACGGGCCTGGTGGCCGGAGTTCTGTTCGTGTGGGCATTCACCGCCGCGCAGAACCGTTGGAAGATCGATGATGTTCTGGGTGTGTGGCCCCTACATGGGTTGTGTGGGGTATGGGGCGGAGTCGCCTGCGGTATTTTTGGGCAGGTCTGGATGGGGGGGCTGGGTGGGGTCAGCGTTTACAGCCAACTGCTGGGAAGCCTGGCCGGTGCAGCCATGGCGCTGCTGGGTGGCCTGGCCGTCTATGGCGTGATCCGCAAGGTACTTGGCTTGCGGCTCAGTCACGAACAAGAGTTTGAGGGGGCAGATTTGTCCTTGCACCGGATAGGCGCTACGAGCCAGGACTGATACTCAAAAGATGCAGACGTCAGTAGGGCGGCATAGAATAACGGCCTGTGCAACTGAGTGAGGATATGTGCCATGTTGCCTGAATGCCAGCTGTTCGGCACCTTGGGTTGTCATTTGTGCGAGGTGGCTGAGGCCATACTGATGCCTTTTGTCGATCATGGATTGCTCGTCGAACTGGTCGACATTGCCGAAAGCGATGCGCTGTTCGAGCATTATGGCCTTGCAATCCCCGTGCTGAGACGTCGCGACAATGCGGCGGAATTGCTTTGGCCTTTCGATGCCGAACAAGTAGCGGCCTTTTTGAGGCACCCAAACCCCTAGTGGAGATTTGACCCTGCTCCACTGCAGAAACATCAATACGATGATCCGATTCAGGCACTGGGCGCAGCCTGAGTGTCGACTCCGCCTTCTGTTATCGGATCTGAACGTCATGTTGCTCACCCCACATTTCACCCTCAACGAAATGACCGTCTCCCAGGTCGCGGCCCGGAACAGTGTTGATAACACGCCTTCCCAGCCGGTCATCGACAATCTTCGTCTGCTGTGCGAAACCCTTGAACAGGTGCGTGCCCTCTGGAACGCGCCGATCATCATCAGCAGTGGATACCGCAGCGAGCAAGTTAACCGGTTGCTCGGCGGCGCCTCCAACAGCCAGCACATGCAGGGGCTCGCCGCTGACTTCACGGTCGTCGAGCGTTCTCCCAGGGACACGGTGCACCGCATCAGCACAAGCCCGATCGCGTTCGATCAGCTCATACTGGAATACGACCGCTGGGTGCACCTGTCTGTAACCCCTGGCATTCCACGCCGACAGGTGCTCACCCTGCGCAAGGGAGGTGGTTACCTCGCGGGTCTGGTATGAGACGGATTGACGGCAACGGAAGGATGTTCGTATGCTGTACATAAATACAGTATCAAGGTGAGCCCATGCTCAACGTCGAGCAATTGAAGTACAGCGTCAACCGGATGCCCGTCGACAGGGTGGCCGATGCTGTCTTGGAGCTGCGGCTTGAAGGCCTGGTCACCGACGACCGCACGCCTTTCGGCAAGGTGCACTTCAACACCTGCTTTGCAGAGGTGGAGGCGCTGTTCCAGCGGGCTGGCTACCACCGGGGGCTGGATGTGGTGGGTTATGAAGGGCTGGTGTATGCGCTGTACGACCCCAGCCGCTGGGAGCCCGTTCAGGTGCTGCGCTGGCTCAAGGCGCGCAGCGAGTCGCTGGCCCAGGCTGGCTGATCAGCGGGGCTTGAAGGATAATACGCCGCCAAGCCAGGTTCCGAGCCCGACGATGACGCCATTCGACCCCGCCCGACTGCAAGCCAGCACGGTATGTCTGCCTCCTGGTCCATGGGCTACGGTGCTCGATTGCTTGTGCGATCACTTCAAGGCCATTGACCGTAGCCAGTGGGTGGACCGTTTTGCCCGGGGACGGGTGCTGGGCGCGGACGGCCAGGCTATTTCGGCCGGTCATCCCTACAAGCGCGGTCTGCGTCTGCACTATTTTCGCGAAGTGCCGAACGAGCGAGTGATTCCCGTGCAGGAAGCGATATTGCATGTGGACGAACACCTGGTGGTAGCTGACAAACCCCATTTTCTGCCGGTCACCCCAGGGGGTGCGTACGTGGAGCAGACCTTGCTGCGCCGTCTCATCCATCGGCTGGACAATCCGCACCTGGTGCCCCTGCACCGCATCGATCGGCACACGGCGGGGCTGGTGCTGTTCTCGGCCAACCCTGAGTCACGCAGCGCTTACCAGCGCTTGTTTCCAGAGCGGCGGATCGAAAAACGCTATCAGGCCATTGCCGCAGCGCTTGGGCAGCATACCTTCCCACTGGTGCACCGCAGCCGCCTAGAACACGGGGAGCCGTTCTTTCGCATGCATGAGGTGCAAGGGCCGGCCAACAGTGAGACGCACGCCCGCGTATTGGAAAAGAACGAGGAGCAGTGGCGGTATGAGCTCTCGCCTGTCACGGGCAAGACGCATCAGCTGCGGGTGCACATGGCTGCTTTAGGAGCAGGCATCAGCAACGACCCGTTCTACCCAGCATTGCTTGATGTAGAGGATGACTATCAACGGCCGCTGAAGTTGCTGGCGCAAAGCCTGAGTTTCGATGATCCGTTGACCGGGCAGGCCCGTCGTTTCGAAACCCGTCTGCGGCTTGACTGGTAGGGTTGATCATGCAAAGGGTCGACGATGCCGACCCCGCGCGGGCTATCCGATCTAGCGGTTGAACCGCTCCACCAGTGAATATTGGCTACCGGCCGTGCTGTTGAGGGCCTCACTCAGCACTGCCGAGTGCTGTGCCTGCTCGGCAGTCTGGTCGGCCAGGTCGGCAATGGTGCTGATGTTACGGCTGATCTCGTCGGCCACCGCAGTCTGTTCCTCGGTCGCAGCGGCAATTTGCGTGGCCATGTCGGTGATGTTCGCCACGGCTTCACTGATGCCCACTAGCGCCTCGTCAGCCTGCATGACCCGATCAACACCTTCCTGGGCCTGGCGGTGCCCACTTTCCATGGTCGTCACGGCGTTGCTGGCAGTTTGCTGGAGCTTGGCGATCAGGCCGTGAATCTGCCCGGTCGATTCAGCCGTGCGCTGGGCCAGCTGCCGCACTTCGTCGGCAACCACGGCGAAGCCCCGGCCCATTTCGCCTGCCCGTGCCGCTTCGATGGCGGCGTTCAACGCCAGCAAGTTGGTCTGGTCGGCAATGCCCTTGATGACATCGACCACACCGCCGATCTCGTCGCTGTCCTTGGCCAATTGCGTCACGGTCTGCCCAGTTTCTCCAACTGCGGCTGACAAGCGTTCGATGGCTGCCCGGGTTTCACCGGCAATTTGACGGCCCTGGCCTGTCAAGCGATTGGCCTGCTGGGTCGCATCGGCGGTGCGTTGTACATGGTTGGCCACCTCCTGGGTGGTGGCGGCCATCTGGTTCACTGCGGCAGCGACCTGTTCGGTTTCCACACGCTGGCGCTCTAGGCCTGATGAACTCATATGCGCCAGCTCGTCTGACTGCCGCGCCTGATCGCTCAGGTGCTCGGCGCTGTCCTGCAACCGTGTCAGGCAGGTCTTCATCCGGGCATCCTGGCTGAGCATGGCCATTTCCAGGCGCGCCTGCACGCCACGGCTGTCGGTATACATCTGCGCAATCAGTGGATCGGACGTGGTCTGTTCGGCCAGGCGCAACAAGCGCTTGAGCCCACGTTGTTGCCAGGTCAGGCCGAGCAGGCCCAGGGGGACCGACAACGCTGCCGCCAAGGCAAAACCCCATGAGTGTCCGAGCCAGTTGCCGATGAGGAAGCCTATCTGGCTGATCAGGATGAATGGCAACCAGTCCTGCAACACGGGTAACCAACGATCACGGCGCGGCACAGCAGGCTTGCCTTGGTTGATACGCTGGTACAGGGCCTCGGCCCGGCGAATTTGCTCGGCAGTGGGCTTGACGCGCACCGACTCGAAGCCGACGACCTGATTGTTGTCGAAAATCGGTGTGACGTACGCATTGACCCAGTAGTGGTCACCCGACTTGCAACGGTTTTTGACGATGCCCATCCAGGGCAGCCCCTGCTTGAGGGTCTGCCACATGTGAGCAAACACGGCGGGCGGCACATCAGGATGACGCACCAGGTTGTGCGCTGCGCCCATCAATTCATCGCGGGTGAAGCCACTGATTTCGATGAAGGCATCGTTGCAGTAAGTGATCACGCCTTTGGCATTGGTGGTGGAAATCAACCGCTGCTTGGCAGGGAAAGTCCGTTCTCTCTGGGTAATGGGCTGGTTGTTGCGCATGGCTAGGATGTCCGCAGGGCTTTGGACTGGTATCGGCACGGTGCGCGCTTTATTGAGGGAATATTTCCAGGAATTGACCCATGGCAGTGCATGGCAGATACGGGTGGGCTACTGGCATTTCGCGGTCGGTTCCCACTGCGATTTTCATAGGTACTTTGGTGGAGGGGAGGCTAGCAAGGGCAGATTGGAAGAAGGAGGGTGCCAGCCTGCGCACAGACTGGCACCCGCGCGGGGCCTACGCGGCGATCAACTGACGCAGCACGTAGTGCAGGATTCCACCCGCCTTGAAGTACTCCACTTCATTGAGGGTGTCGATCCGGCAGAGCACGTCGATCTGCTCCTTCGTGCCGTCTTCGCGGAGGATGGTCAGTGCCAGGCTCATGCCCGGCACAATGGCAGCCCCCTCCAGGCCAGTGATATCGATCTGCTCTCTACCCGTCAGGCCGAGTTGTTTACGGTCCTGGCCTGCCTTGAACTGCAACGGCAGCACGCCCATGCCAACCAGATTGGAGCGGTGAATACGCTCGAAGCTTTCGGCCAGCACTGCCTTCACGCCAAGTAAATTCGTGCCCTTGGCAGCCCAGTCGCGGCTGGAGCCTGTGCCGTATTCCTGGCCGGCGATCACCACCAGGGGCGTGCCTTGCTGCTGGTAGCGCATGGCGGCGTCGTAGATCGAGAGTTTCTCGCCGCTTGGCACATGCACGGTATTGCCGCCTTCTTCGCCTGCAAGCATCTCGTTGCGGATGCGAATATTGGCGAACGTACCGCGCATCATGACTTCATGGTTGCCGCGCCGTGACCCGTAGGAATTGAAATCGCGAGGCTCCACACCCTTCTCGCGCAGATAGCGACCCGCAGGGCTATCGGCCTTGATATTGCCGGCCGGAGAGATATGGTCCGTTGTGACCGAGTCGCCCAGCAACGCCAGGATGCGGGCGTTGTGGATATCGGTGATCCGAGGCGCCGGTCCTTCGATACCTTCGAAGAAAGGGGGGTGCTGAATATAGGTCGAGTCTTTTTGCCATACATACGTGGCAGCCTCTGGCACTTCGATAGCCTGCCACTGCTCGTCGCCCGCGAACACTTCGGCATATTCCTTGTGGAACATGGCCGTGCTTACCTTGGCCACAGCCTCGGCGACTTCTTGCTGGCTAGGCCATATGTCCTTCAGATAGACCGGCTGCCCGTGCTTGTCGGTGCCCAATGGATCCTGGGTCAGGTCGACTTTCACGCTACCAGCCAGTGCATAAGCCACGACCAGAGGCGGTGAGGCGAGCCAGTTGGTCTTGACCAGTGGATGCACGCGTCCTTCGAAGTTACGGTTGCCGGACAACACCGAGGCGACGGTCAGGTCGGCGCTGCTGATGGCGTTTTCGATAGGCTCGTCCAAGGGGCCTGAGTTGCCGATGCAGGTGGTGCAGCCATAACCGACGAGATCAAACCCGAGTTCGTCGAGGTAGGGCGTGAGACCCGCCGCCTCGAAGTATTCGGTGACCACCTTGGACCCCGGTGCCAGCGAGCTTTTCACCCATGGCTTGCGCTGCAAACCTTTCTCGAGGGCTTTCTTGGCCACAAGCCCGGCCGCCATCATCACACTGGGGTTGGAGGTGTTGGTGCAGGAGGTGATAGCCGCAATGACCACGGCGCCGTCGCGCAGGGTGTGGGTCTGGCCTTGGTGACTGTAGTCGGCTTCGCCCGCCTGATCGGCATTGCCCACGGCAACGCCACCCCCGCCCTCGCTCTCAAGCCTGCCGACTTCCTTGGCGGCAGGTTTGGGTTGCAGCTCGACGAACTGTTCGAACGCCTGCTTGACCTGGGCTAGGGCAACCCGGTCTTGCGGACGTTTGGGGCCGGCCAGGCTGGACTCAACCTCATTCATGTCCAGCGCCAGCGTGTCGCTGAAGATGGGCTCCTGCCCAGGCAGGCGCCACAACCCCTGAGCCTTGCAGTAGGCCTCGACCAGTTGCACGGTTGCTTCAGGTCGACCCGACAGGCGCAGGTAATCCAGCGTCACTTGATCGACGGGGAAGAAGCCACAGGTTGCGCCGTACTCCGGAGCCATGTTGGCAATGGTGGCGCGGTCAGCCAAGGGCAGTTCGGCCAGACCGTCGCCATAGAACTCCACGAACTTACCTACCACGCCTTTCTTGCGCAGCATCTGGGTGACCGTCAGCACAAGATCGGTGGCTGTGATGCCTTCGCGCAGCTTGCCCGTGAGGTTGAAGCCGATGACCTGTGGGATCAGCATCGACACAGGCTGGCCAAGCATGGCGGCCTCCGCTTCGATGCCCCCCACGCCCCAGCCCAGCACGCCCAGCCCGTTGATCATGGTGGTGTGGGAGTCGGTGCCGACCAGCGTGTCCGGGAAGGCATAGGTACGGCCGTCGGCTTCGCGGGTCCACACGGTACGCCCCAGGTATTCGAGGTTCACCTGGTGGCAGATGCCAGTGCCAGGCGGTACCACACTGAAGTTATCGAAGGCACTCTGGCCCCAACGCAGGAACGCATAGCGCTCGCCGTTGCGTTGCATCTCAATGTCGACGTTCTCGCCAAAGGCCTGCGGTGTCCCATATCGATCGACCATCACGGAGTGGTCGATCACCAGGTCCACAGGCGAGAGCGGGTTGATGCGCTGGGGATCGCCGCCAGCCTTGGCCATGGCCGCGCGCATGGCGGCGAGGTCCACCACGGCTGGCACGCCGGTGAAGTCTTGCATCAGTACACGCGCGGGACGGTACTGGATTTCGCGGTCCGAGCGCTTTTCAACGAGCCACTGGGCCAGTGCCTGCAGGTCTTCGCCGGTAACGGTCTTGCCGTCCTCCCAGCGCAGCAGGTTCTCCAGCAGCACCTTGAGCGACATGGGCAATTGCTGCAGGTCCCCGAGCTGCCGAGCAGCTTTCGGAAGGCTGAAGTAGTGATAGGTCTTGTCACCGACATCGAGCGACGTGAGGGTATTCAGGCTATCGAGCGAGGGCATTGCCAACTCCTTCTGAGCCGGTGCCCCGGCAACGTCTCTAAGGGCTGCCGGTGGCACCGCTGTGTACAGGCCCGCACGGCACGGGTCCGACTGAATGGTCAGGTTAGTCCTGTTTGCCTGACCTGACCCTTTTCTGGACCAGCGGGGCATGTCCCGGGTTCCGATCTTCCTTTATCATCGCCGCCCTGCCGGCGCCTGTGTCGCGCCAGCCGTCGTGGAGTGAGAGATGGAAACCCTGTTCATGCATTGCCGGCCCGGCTTCGAGGGTGAGGTGTGCGCCGAAATCAGTGAACATGCCGCCCGCCTGGGGATTGCCGGCTATGCCAAAGGCAAGCCTGGCAGCGCCAGCGCCGAGTTCGTCTGCAGCGAGCAAGGCGGTGCCGAGCGCTTGATGCAGGCAGTGCGGTTCAACCAGCTGATTTTCCCAAGGCAGTGGGCGCGTGGCGCGTTCATCGAGTTGCCCGAGAGCGATCGTATCAGCGTGTTGTTGGCGTACCTTGCCGACCAGCCGGTGTTCGGCAGCCTGTGGCTGGAGGTGCTCGACAGCAACGAGGGCAAGGAACTGTCGACGTTCTGCCGCAAGTTCGAAGCACCATTGCGCAAGGCGTTGGAAAAGGCCGGTCGCCTAGCGGATGACCCGAATCGCCCACGACTGCTGTTGACGTTCATCAGTGGCCGCCGGGTGTTTGTCGGGCAGGCTTTTGCTGACAACAGTGCCTTATGGCCGATGGGCATTCCCCGCTTGAAATTCCCCCGTGAAGCGCCCAGTCGCTCGACCTTGAAGCTGGAGGAGGCCTGGCATCAGTTCATCCCACGCGAGCAGTGGGAGCAGCGGCTGGGCGATGACATGACCGGTGTCGACCTGGGGGCCTCACCGGGTGGGTGGACGTATCAGCTGGTACGGCGGGGCATGTTGGTGACGGCCATCGACAATGGTCCGATGGCCGAGAGCTTGATGGACACGGGGCTTGTCCAGCATTTGATGGCCGATGGCTTTACCTGGCAGCCCAGGCACCCGGTGGATTGGATGGTGTGCGACATCGTCGAGAAACCGGCGCGCACCACGGCCTTGATCGAGACGTGGTTGGGGGAGGGGTTGTGCCGCGAGGCGGTGGTGAACCTGAAGCTGCCGATGAAGCAGCGGTATGCTGAGGTACGGCGGTTGCTCGATCGCATGGAGGCGACATTCAAGGCCCGGAAGGTGAGGGTGCTGATTGCGTGCAAGCAGCTGTATCACGATCGTGAAGAAGTGACGTGTCATTTGCGGCGGGTTGATTTGAAGGGGCGGTGAGGGTCTAACGAGGCCGAGCCAGGCGTGGCCTGTACTGCTTTGCGCTGAATCGGCCGCGATGCTCGAAATCAGGCCAAATCGATCCGTTGCCGTTGCCGTTGCCGTTGCCGTTGCCGTTGCCGTTGCCGTTGCCGTTGCTTTGGCTTTTGCTTCTAAGCGCGCGGTAGCACAG
>NZ_JBICKJ010000051.1:0-28835 GCF_043104125.1 Pseudomonas sp. xss_4 | reverse complement strand
AAGAGAATAGAAATTGCTGTAATTGAACGTATAGGGAGGATCGAGATACAGAATATCTCCTTTCACCACGCCCATAGCATCATTCGCATCAGTGCTAATGACATTATTCCTACGATTTTTAAGCTCGCTCAAACCAATATGCTCGAACTGAATACGCTTTGAAGCTTGTGGCGTAACGTGCTTTAAATAAGCTGTATAATGCCCAACAGTGTTACTAACCTTATCCACAGCTTCTAAAATACAACCAAGCAGGTAGTAAAATTGATTTTCGTCCAGAAGACACAGTTGGCGCATTTCATAAACGTAGTCCACGGCTTCATCAATGATGCGTGCATTTTCTTCTGTAAAGAACAGACGATTACCCATAGGCGAATAGCTTTCAGTAATGAAACCTACCTTACCCAAACACTTGTTCATGAAATTCAAATAACCATCTACTGAACGAGCAACAGACGAATCATTTTCAAGAATGTTTTTAAGGGTAACAAACGAATAGAATTCAACATCGTTCGCTGTTACATCAAATCTATTTTTATAAAACTCACTGACCTTGCCCGAACCAGCAAACAGATCAGTGAATTTTAATTTTCGCTTCTTATCAATTTTGCTTTCACAAATCGATACAACAGAATCAATAAAAGTAATTAGTTTTGCTTTGCTTCCCAAGTAGTTCATCAGTCATGACAGCTACCTCCCGCAAAATTACGGAGAGAAAGATCATCAATTTCAGATCTTGGGTTTTGCATTCAGTATCGAAACTGATTAAAACGCCCCGATTGGCGATGCAAAGAAAGAAGCAAGATTTTGCTATATTACAATTCACCTAATATTATTTTTTGGTCATTTTAAATCTCAATACTTCGTTACCATTTGCGAATTCACCACCTTCATAAAATGACAGAATATAATGATCCTCAAATTCCTGAATCTCATACTTTTCAAGTCTGAATAATTCATCGTAATGACGCTCTGGATCTTTATCAAAGTTGAAACACTGTCTTTCTATCAGACGAAGCTCAAAACAATGAGGTGCCATTACAATTGAAAATCCTGCATACCACTCGTCATTCAGGTGGCGCACAAATCCAAAATGTTCGTAATCCCAACACCATTTTTTGTGATTAAAATATTCACATGGTAGATAAGAAGGAGTCTCATGAAGACGCCATTCTTTGTGATCATCAATCATGCGAATGTGCTTAAATTCTTGTTGGAAAAAATCTTTCAACTCGATCATCTTATTACCTCTTTATTTTAACAATGAAAAAAACTGAATAAGAAAATTGACTTCTTTCCAGCTTTTGTTTTTTTTGATAACCGTTCGTAGTGCAAAACAATTAAGCTCATCAGAAAAGTGAACTTCAATAATCTTGTAAAACTGCAAGGCATTTTTTCCAGCAAAGATCAATTCTAGACATGAGGAATCTGTTTTTTCAATTGCAAATTCTGGTTTATCGTTATTCGAAAATGTATATAATTTAGAAGACTCATCGTCATCTTTTGCAAAGTCATCGCAGGATTTGTTTTCTAGCTGCATATCAACACACAAAAGACCAACAGATAGAAAATCTTCAGCATCCAGAGTGTCGATGAATTTTTGAATAGTCATGATATTGATTCATGCGCTAATCAGCACTATTGCTGATTTGAAAGTCTCGTTAAGACTTTGAGTATCGCATTCAGTGTCGAAACTGATTTTAATAAATGGCCCAATTGCCAATGCGATATTGAGGATCGAAATTCGTTGTCTGCGTTTCGATGGAACAAACATTATCATTTCTTTTTTTAATGTCAATAAGCTGAAAATTGCAAAGATAACTTAGAAAAAAATCATGAATTTCTAACTCATGGTTTTGCGTTGACTGTTCAATTTTTGATCAGACGCAAAAAAGCCGCAAACCCTTCAGGCATGCGGCCTCCAGCGCTATCTTTAATTTCGAATTGAAGGTTTTTGACTGAAATATCTTTTCGATATTTCCAAGCACCCATTTCTAGATCAAAAAATGATCAATATTAAGCAAGCCAAAGCCGACGAACGGTCGTGTTTTTCTTGCCCCCCTTCTCTGCCCTTACGTCGATGGTTCGGCAAGCAACCGTCTTTGTCATCAGAAGGAGGCTGTAGCCCACTAAGCGAATCAAAGGGCGCAGAGGTAGGCCAGCTCACCCAGCCACCACACAGTGCCGTCACTGGCCCTTGCGGGGCTTGTTGCAGATCGACGGGACAATATCCCCCAATTGGTTGTCTGGCGTGTCTAGCTGGACGTTGCCGATGCTATCCACATAGAAGGCTTTGAACCCTGTGTAAGCTCCATATGAGTTCTTAGCATTAATCTGACCGCATACGTAGTCATGCCCGTTCCCACTCGACACAGCGTAGAGGTTGCGGAACTGCGCAGCCTGCGGATCGAGCAGGTCATAGCTGGCTTTGTCTTTCGCATACGCTATCTGTTGCTTCGTAGCTTCGACGCGATACCACTGCAACTGAACAGCCAAAGCGCTTGTGGCAACTCCACACGCACCGAGGACGAGCACAATCTTTTTCATAAATCTTCCTTGTTTATATAGATAAAAAACGGACTAACAAATTTTCGCTAAAGCCCTTTTCAGTATTAAGCAAATGCTATAATTGGTTTAAACAAAACTAATATTTCATGAATCTAACAAAAAACATTTCAGCGTTTATGCTTGTGTTTCTGGCGTGCATTATATCACCACAAACATTTGCAGGCACTGATAAATCAATTGAATATTGTGGCTATCTAGACCAAAGCAAAGACATAGACGGTTTTTCTTCAATGGTCTGTCCTCAAAACAAATCAATACAAACCAGATCATCATTTTTTGGCGACTTCGGGCTTATAACTTTTAGCCAGGAATTTAAAGACAATGTTGAATCATTGAAAAATGAACAACAAAAAGCGCAAGACGTAGATAACCAAAATTGGGTCAACGTGACTAATGCTTATGTCTGGAAACTAGCACAGTTTATCGGCTGGGCAATGTTCATTCTCTTTATCATTCAAACTGTGAAAGCCATGATAAGGGGCGAATTTAATATAAAAGAAGCTGATAGAGTAGAAAATGACCAGCCTGCCAAATACGATATGAAAACCATCTATTTGATGCTCGGCTTCGTGGTGGTTTTAATCCCAGGCTTGGTAGGCGGAATGTCGATTGCTCAAACTATAACATTTGCCCCTGTAAACCTAACCCCAAGGCTGCAACAAATAATAATCCAAAACTATATGGCGACTAGACAACGCGGCGAGTTAGAATATTTAAAAGAAACAACGCCAGTGGCAGACAGTTTCTATGAAAACGGAGCCACCATGTCTAGGGCGTCAGCCATCACATACAGCATGGTTCAGAAGGTTGTTCTTCTTAAAATAAACAGCAATCTCTACAATTTTGAATTTAATCCACTCAACAAAAACAACTACAAACTATATGATGATTTCAAAGACGTAATAGTTGCAGATGATACTAAAATCGAATTCATAAAGAAAAATCCCGAAAGACCAACTGAGGAATTATTCAGACTTGGCGGGATTGAGGTTTTCAAATCAGGGGGCGCTGGTGCGGATATTGATTCATACCTGAAAGAAATCTCTTATGACTCCAAATATGGCACACATTATAATATTGAATCATCGAAGCTAATAAGCCAAGCGGAATCTTTGAAGCGTGACCTTCGCATCGTAATTAAAGATCGTGGAGAAGGTAAAGGCACAAACGAAACAGTTCTAAATTCAGCAGTTACTAAATATTTTTATGATGTGCGTTCGAATTGGTTAAAGCATTACATTGTAGAGCTTGCGAGTGATGGACGTTTCGACAGGCTAGCGTATGCAGTCATCGAAGGCGCTTGTGCTGAAAACCCATCTGCACGTCTTGCGAGCGAATCATATTTAAAAAATAGAACCGGCTCGCCATTTTGCCTTAACAAAGATTGGACCGTTGCGGGCAACGGAAAGGTTGAAGACTCACAGAAAATTGTTGCAGAGGAAATAAACGCAATAAGAACTGATCTTTACACAAAGATGATAACTATAAATACAGCATTAAGGAATTCAATTGCCAGTCCAGATCTTGATGAAGAAATGAAACAAGTCTTACAGTGTGGTGTTTATTGTTTCATTCAACGATTAGCAAATATCCTTGACAGAACGGCTTTTACAGAGGATTTCTTATCAAGATTTAACAATAAGCCTTTCTACACCTTGTTTGACGTGACTGCCACTGATTCATATATTCGTTCAGAGTGGCTAAAGAATAATAGAAATTTTGATGAAGCTTCATATCCACTGCAAATCAACAATTACATGAAGAATTTCATGACGGTGGATTACCAATCCTCTGGCGCTATTCCAGTAGCTGATTCTCAAACCCTGTTGCAAACAAGCTTTGTAAGCAATAACGCTCAAGCAGTGCAAAACAGAAATTTCGAAAACGCCAATAGCCTCCAATTAGAAAGCGTCAATATTTCCTTGGGCAGAATAGCGCAATCATCTACGTCAGCCCAAACAGGGATAGCGATGTATGGGGAGCAGTTAATCCATATTGGTGAAAAAGGAATCGTTACAGTATTAGCAGGAACAGTCGTAGGCTCATTAGCTGATAAATATGTAAATGCTAAGAGCGCTAAAACGACGAAAGAAACGGCCAAGGTAGGAGATTCTAAAAAGGTAAAAGGAAAGAAAAATGCGGGGGCTTTATCTTCTTTCTCAGGCTTTTTTACTTATATAGCAAACCTAGTCATACCGCTAATGGGCTATTTGATTGCGCTTGGTGCTGCATTTGCCTATGTGTTGCCAGTGCTTGCTAAATTGCCATTTCTGATGCTTACTGTGTTTACAGATTACTACTCATTTGTAATGACTCTATTCGTGACATTCTTGATGTATAGAGCCGTGTTTCTACATACTACTCAAAGCTTTTGGGCGCTTGGCAGAAACTACATTTCTCTGATAATGGTAAATCTTTGCTTACAGCCAATCATCTTGCTTTTATTTATAGTAAATTTCCATATTACTGATATAGCGATGAAAGCCATTTATCCAGTCGTTACAGTGAATTTTACAGATGCTTTAGGGCAGACAACTGGCGTGATAGGAACAACAACAGGAAGCATAGCAACACTAATACTCGCTATGTATGTCGTTCAAATGGCAGTGCTTTATGCGACGTTAGCTCAAATTAGTAAATTCTTGAAGCACTATAAACAAGATTTCTTGTTCTCAGAATTGATTCTAAGCACAATCGAAGGTTTCTTATTTGCTATTCATATATTCACATTAGGCATATCTAGATTGTTAGTAACGCTAACATATAGCTTCAAGAAATCTAGATAATTTATACGTTATCACCAAAGATACGTTTAGTGTCGTGCTATAATAGCACTAAACAAATCTAATTTATCAATGTTTAAAAAATTCATAATTTCAGCTTTGCTTGTATTTTCAATGCAAGCCTTTGCTGATGTTGCGGATACTGTCCATAATTCTTCTCTGGCAGATCATGAGGCAACACTCAATCAAAAACAAAAAGCTGTATCTATGCAGTCTTCACCAGTCGAAGCTTTATTTGGCTGTAATATTGCCCAGGCCGCAAGAATAAAACTATTCTTTCATGAAGACTCGCAATACGAATGTGTAGACACAAACAACATATACAATAGCGGATTGAAAACAATCTTTTTGATAGTGCTTAGCATTATTTCAGCCATTACAGTGCCGTTAGTTATGTATATTATCCCGCACATTGGTAGAGCGTTTCACATCGCAAAAATGACTGGGTATGAGGAAAATAAAGACCAAGCTTCAATGATGGTGTTAATCCTAGCAAGCCTTGGCATTCTGTTAGTGCCTTTGATTCCAACCAAAACCACTAATCAGACCGGATTTGAGTCTTTTGATTACAATAATAAAATGAATTTATACACGTTCATTATGACAGCAGGGTATTCAGTTGTTCAGAATGGATCAGAATATTATTTTTTCAAACAGAGTCAATTGCGTCAAACCCCTTATGCTTCTGTTAATTTGCTCAATCCAACGAATAAAGGCTACCAGCAAGCGCTGAACGCTATCCAGTTCGGATCTTGCATTTCTACTGTTCAAGCTTCTGACGAGATAGATGTAAACGTCTACTACAACGAACAGACAAGCTCATACAGGGCTACTAAGCAGCTAGACGGGTGCCTGCTCGACATTTCAGCGTCTATCGATCCATCACTGATAGCGATTGGTAAGGCCGCTGGAGTCGATTATAAAGCCGTTACTAACAAGACCTTTGAGAGCTACCTGAACACGATTTTTAGCCGTGGCGTGGCCGTAGGCACAGCCATAGCCAAACGTGGCGAACCCTTGCCAAACACTGATATTACGACCTTCGATGCGGCGAATCTGGAACGTGGCAATGAAGCCTCATACAACCTTGCAGGACTCGATCAGGGCGCTATCAGCGACTACTCAGACGCCTCAGCAAGAATGATTGGCGAGGACGCTACATGGATTGCGGCCCGTTATCCCGGCGTAGAGATGCCCACAGCCTCAATGACTCGTTCTGTGCAGCTATGCAGTAATGTGGATGGGGGGACAAGCTACTTTGACAGTTCAATGACAGTCAATGAGAACCTTAAAAATTGCGTTCAAACCATGTGCGCCGAGTCTTCATCTACAACGACATGCGGTCAGGCGCTTGGCTATTACAATTATCTAGCAAATGACAATGCTTTGAAAAACCCCAATATGGTTACGTTCATCAATAAATTTTTCAAAGAATATTATCAAACAAATTCTTGGACTCTAAATTCCCATTTGTTTTTAGATTCACTTTCTGTTGAAGCCTCAATGAACAACACAGAATCAGCGTCTTACGATGATAGGACAGGTGATTTGGCATTCACAATAAAAGTCAAACACGGATTCACAAATTATAACGTTGATTGGATAAACGATGCTCCAATCAATAAGCTATCGACATTTGATTATTCAGGTAATTTCGAAAACAGCCTCATGAAAATGTTCACACATGACTCTGACGGGATTTTTGGATTAGATTATTTCTTTGACTGTCTTGCGCATCCAAATGACGCAAACCGTCCAAATGGCCGATTCTGTAGCAACGTTACAAATACCATTGCGAGAACTGGACAGAATTTAACAACCCTCGGATTAACAACCTGGACCGGATTAAAGCTCAATTCCTTAATGAACAGGAACCCTGCTCAAAAGACTTTACAGACAGCAGCAGTAAGAACAACTGTCAAAGATGTGCTTGATGGAACAAGCGGATTTGGCGTTCCTGTCTTCTTAGCAAAGTTGACTGGCACATTCTTAGCCAAGGAAGCTATTGAAGATAATTTCTCTCCTTATGGTGCAAATTTGACAAATGAAGACGTGGCGTTACTAGCCGTGGCATATGCTAATCCACAGTTTGAAATGTTTGTGCAAGGTATTGCTGTTGCGCTACTAGGAATAGGCTTTTTGATGATGACAGCTATTCCGTTTATAGTGGTTTTAGGCTTCCTTGCAATTCATATTCTCTACATATTCATAATTTTCAGTAGCATCACGCTAATTGGCGCTTTCTTCAGTGCGCTAAGGCATGGCAATATTCATGATGAAACAAACTTTTATTCACCGTTGGGCTTGCTAGCAGTATCTGTATTAGGTGCATTTACCTATCCAATCCTAATCACCTTTTCACTCAGATTCATAGACACATTAGCCGTTTATCAAGTCGTTGATTATTCATCAATGATGACCTTGAATGGAAAAACGCCTCAGATCACAGATTTTTCAAGTATATTCACATATCTGATAGGCGCTACGGTTTACGTTCTATTCTTGCTACAGCTTTATGGTAATTTAATAAAACTCTCGACTAAATCTGTATTCGTTAGAATAATCCTTTTAGGTGAATCCAGGGACGATAAAGTTTACAAAGAGATTGAATTATCAACTAACAAAACGCTGATATAAGATAGCGGCTTAGGCCGCTTTTCCAATATAGATCATGCTATAATTAGCATATAACAAACTATATTATCATGACACGACATTTCACATCAGAGGAAATCAGAAATTTCACAGATGAACAGAAACAGCTAATTTGCGACCAGTATATTTACCCAGGACTTAAAGAATGGTATTTAATGGTAAATATCTATAAATACATAGTTCTTAATTGTTTCTGCGCAATTTTTTATCCAATGGTTCTATATCACACGCACAAATTAGTTTCAAAGCAACCAGAGAATATCTATTTTCAAGGCTTTTCCTTTTGGCCTAATGTCTGGGCTTTATTTTCTGTAGCCATTCAACTAACCATTTTCGCATGTTGGCTTTCAAGCCAATTGCATGGATATGCAATTATTGAGAATTTTACATCCCTCCATATTATTTCAGGCTTGGTTATCTTTCTGTGCGTTTCATGTTGCTATTCAGCGCAAAGCTTTTCTTTCACAAGAGCCAAGGCTCGACAGATGCGAATATTTGGTAAATAAAAAAACCCCAAGAGGGGTTTTTCTACATATAACAAATCTAATTTTTACTATGAATCAGAAGTTTAAGCTTCTTTAAATATATTATCATGTTAATTCAAATTCGCAAGCTATAAAATGCTATAATTGCATTAAACAAATAAATATTTTATGCAAACCATCTACTACGTCGATTTAGAAATTCACAATAAAGAACCAGAACCAAAATACAGAAAATACAAAGTCAATTTTGAGCCTAGCCATTTTTATAAGATTGGTTTATCGGTCGAGGCGCAACAAACACTAAGCGTTCGATTTGATATAAGATTTAAAAATATCAAATCACCAATAATAAATGATCAATACCTTTTCACCACGCTTACCCCTGAAAACGACCAAATCAGATATTTTCTAGTCAAATATCAAGAAAATCCTCAATCGCTTCCCTTATCCATGATTATTCAAGACTGTGTAAATAGCACTGGTAGAGCAGGCGCGGGGATCTACACGTTGCACTGTCTCACACAATACACACCTCTTCATGACCTCTATTTTGAATCCATAGACGTAAATCTTGACGTTTGCTTTCAGATGTATTTTCAAAATTCGCATCAATACACTAGT
This sequence comes from Pseudomonas sp. xss_4, assembly GCF_043104125.1. Lineage (NCBI taxonomy): Bacteria > Pseudomonadati > Pseudomonadota > Gammaproteobacteria > Pseudomonadales > Pseudomonadaceae > Pseudomonas > Pseudomonas sp. xss_4. The sequence continues at coordinate 19,726 of NZ_JBICKJ010000051.1, read as the reverse complement.
TTCGAATCTTTTTTTACTGACGAGAATTTTGAAGACAGTGTGACGCAATTTCAGCTCTTGGAGTATTGATATGGAATTCACATCACCCTCAAATCCAGACTCACACGACTACTTTACGCTTGCCACAGACACTTCAAGCGTTCAGCGCCGTGTCTACTCGATGCAGAACCACGTCTCAAGGCCAACCATGCAAGAGATCATTCAGCGCCTTGGGCTGTATGGCGATCCCCAACAAAGACTGCGCTATATCTGCGTTCCTGTGGGAGTCCTCAGCTATGTCAACAAGACCTATGACCTTGTGCTGTTAGGGCGCTCAGAAGCCCGCATATCCCTGTTCAACTACTACGACGAAGGGCCAATCTACGCTAAGACAGCAGACGAAATGCTCAGCGGTATGGTCAACTCGCACAATCTGCACTCAATCTTTGAATCTGATCTTGATTCGCAATTTGTCCTTTCCTTCAACAGTCTTGTCTTCAATTATCTGGAAAATCACATTCATAACATGGATTTCCCTGTTTATTTGCGTCGAACTGAAACGCTTGAAGAATCTGCCGTGAGATTTCTTCAAAGCTATTAGATCACCTTTCATTTTTCACCTATAAAAATTAGAGCCAAAAAAAACTCCCTCGTGGGAGTTAATTTTATTATACGGTTAAATTTTTGCAAATGGCACATTAAATACTATTGGCTTTCCTGAGCTTATATTTCTGATCTCTTTCACCACTACTTTGATATTTCCATTTTGATAATCTGCGCTTACCACTACGAAATCATCTACGTTGCTTTTTGTGATACCACCAAATCCTATGTAGCTTCTGGCAAAACGAGGCGCGTCACTCAGAATAACGATTCCACCAGAAACTTTTTCCCATTTACTTGCTACTGCTTCGATTTTCCCGATGTTTAGATTATCTAATTTATCAATAAGAATATATAATTTGTAATCAGCAGACAGATCAACGTCTTGGACAACATTTAAATAATTTAATAATTTATCTAAGCTTGAATCATCCGAGGCTTTTATTGTTTGACTGGATAAAAGCCCTTTAGGTCTGTTATCAGTGTTAGACAACTCTTCATCAGCAGATACTTGATTTGCACATGTGTTACTAGCTTGCAACCATTTATCGCCGTATGGATACGACTCTACACCTTCATTATTTGTCGCTTTAATTTTGTATTCTGAGATCGAACCAATTTGACCATCAGGGCATTCCCTTTCTCTTGTTTCTTGTGAGAACTGATCTAATTCAGCTACACAGTTGTTTACTCGGTCTGTCTCAATGAATTTTGTTCCAGATAAGCCGTATGTAACATTTTTACCTTTGACTGTGATTGATCCAAACTGACCAGATGGGCATTGCTCAGATTTTGTCACTTCCTCTTCTTCAAGCAAAGCATCTTCAAGAGTTTTACAAGTATTTTCTTTTACAGAGGAAATCCAACCACTGTCATTCCTTATTACATCGTTAACGGCGTCGTATTCCCACGTTCTGTTGAAATCATACTTGATATGCCCAGCCTGCCCTTCCTGACAAGCTACAGTTTCCGTTTTCCAGTCAGTCAACTGTTGGAAAGCAACTGGCACACCGCAAGCTTCTTCGCTGCCTTTTGACCAAACACCGCCAAAGTCATCAACGTCAGCTTCAGTGAAATCGTCTATGAAGACAGAGCCGTCAGCAGCCTTCGATACTGGGATCGGTATGTAGTAGCCGTAATATTCAATGGCATAGCTAGAGCCATTGAAAAGGAGCGGTATAGTGCCTTTACGCACGGTCTCGCCGTTGACCTTGGACCCTACTGTCTGCCCGTCTGGACACGTTACAAAGACGTTAGCTGTCACGTCCTGCAATACAGGCTCTGGCTCAGGCTCAGGCTCTGGTTGAGGCTTTGGAGGCGGTGGGGTCTGACAAGAATTCATGACCGTATACCAATCGATCATCGTAAATTCGCTACTGTCAGAGCCTTTCCTAATCATCCTTTGCTCTGTAATTTGCCCTACCTGCCCTGCCGCGCAATCTGTATTTCTCGTTTGGTATTCGTATGTGTATGTTACTGGAACTTTACACGCAGACTCAAAGCCTGGAGTCCAGATTCCATTAAAATCATACATGAAAGAAGACGGCATTTTGAAAAATGGCGGTTCTGATATTCTGTAATCGTCAAGATTGATTGGAGTAAAAGCGCCGCTTGCTAAATTCTTTATTGAATAAGTGATTTCGCCTTTTTTATCAGTTTCTGACCAAATTTCAACACGCCCTTGTCTTTGTATAGAGCCACCGTCGAAGCCACCCACTGTTTGACCTACAGGGCAGTCTTCGTAGATATATTGGTCATGATCGAAATGTAATGGAACAGAGTAATCAGGCTCAGCTATTTTAGTGCATGAATTGAAGTCTGTAATCCATTCTGATTCGTTTTGTCTGACGCCATTTATCATTTCATAGGTTCGATATTGTGAGATATAGCCACTTTCGTCAGCTTCACAATTTAAATTTCTTGTTTCTTGTAAATATTCGACCTCTGGTTGCACTGGTGGCGTTTGACATGCGCCCTCATAACCTTCTAGCCAATAACCGCCATATGTCTTAACAAATCCGTTTTCGTTTATGGCAGACCTACCCCATATTTCTGTTTTTTTATAAGTATCCGCATCGTATGGCGAATATGTATCATCACTAGCGAACTTAAAAAATTTTTGTTGCGAAGCATCATTTCTGAAATAGCTGGGGATATATCCTACTTTTTGAGCAAGACCGTTCAATTCGCCATTTATTGTTTGTCCTGCAGGGCAGTCTTCTACATACAATTCTTCTGCATATGGAAGAATGTCGGGTGTTTTTTCATAATGTTGTAATGTGCAGTTTTCACTTAATCGCGTAACACCGTCTGCTAAAGGCTCAATATTTAAACTCGCACCTATGGCTTTTACGTCATCAGGAGATATTTTTACATCGCTCAAACTACCATCGTCTCTTTTAAATTTTGCAACTTGAAGAAGTTGTCCATTTGCTAACGTAACGTAAAGATATGAGTCTAAATTGACGACAACATTCCCAGTTGCTGGAATTACGAATCTTTTAAATGCTACATCGGCTTCATATCTTCTTTCACCGATGCAATAATTTAATTTCATTTGTTTGTCGTCAAAAAATTCACCCTTCGTTGAACTCACTGGTATAAGTCCTGAATTCGTAGGTGTGTAATACGTTTGTTCCCACTGTTCTCCTATAAGAGAAGAGTGAGCTTTTGAGAATGGAGATAAAGCGAAAACGAGAGAAACGGCTGGAATCAGCGCTATTTTTGTTATTTTTTGGTTTTGCATAGTTATGAATATTTGTTATATGCTCTAATTATAGCATAATCAATATTCGAAAATGGACACTAAAATAAATTATTGTAAATAATCTTCAAGCCATTCTGCAGTATACTTTTCGATAGATAATGCAATCCACTTATTGTAAAACCAAACATCAGCTAAAAACTGATCTGCGAATTTCTCATGCACATCTAACAGTCTTGTTTCTAACGTATCCTTATAGCTTTTCCAAGCGACTTCATCTACTTCTAAATGCCACAAATCCAGATAATTTAAAATCATCATGTGTAGCTTTATACCGCGCTCAAAGCTACTGCCATACTCGCCATCGAACACTTTTCTTTCTTCCGAACCAGAACAAAGGTAATCACGAAAGATTTCAAGATTCTGAAAAATATCATGTATGGCATCCTCTGTATCAATCGAAAATTCTTCACGCAGTTTTGTATGGCGATTTAGAAATAAGTTTGTGCCCATGACTGAAATCCTTTGGACGTAGAAAAACCCTTCAATGAGGGTTTCTAAATTTAAGGAAAAGGGTTTTCTACACTAACAAATATATTATTTCATTATATCAGAAAGCACTAACTACAAATACCTTCTAAATACATATTAGCATTTGAAAAGCTAAACGCAACTCGAAGCTGATATTTTTTTCAGTTATTTTTAATATTTTTCCACTGCACGTTATCGCCACACAATTTAGAAAGGTAGATAATGTATTCAGCTTTATAGGCTTCATCGGATTGGCCATCAAATCTAACTGGCGCTTTGGCTCTATAATTTTGTTCCAAAAGCGTCTTTCTGAAATTATCAATACTTTCAGTTAAGTATTCACAGATCCTTGAAGCAGCCCTTTCAATTGTCACAAAATCATTCTTGTGCTTGAATCCAGCGGCGATAATTGGAGACTGAACCCCTAGGTAAGGTGACGTGCCAAAGCGCTTTGCCATCTTATTTGTAGCAAAATTTACGTGAAATGCGTCTTCTGGATTTGAATTTTTTTCGATTTTCAAAACCACTTGTTGAAGCTGATTTGCTGGCAGTTCAGATGAATTAAGCACAGTGCGCAGGCAAGGTCTGTATTTAAAGCACTGCATATCAGACAACCCTTTCAACGTAACATCATTGATTACGATGAAGTAAAATGATTTGGAGTATGGCAAAATGGTTATGCTGTATCCATCACGGTTTTTAGCCTTAAGTGCCTTTATATTATCTTTAATATCATCTCTTGTTAAATAGTTCAGTTTCTGCTTATTCTTCCATGCTACGAAAACTGTTTTGCGATTGTCTTTGTGCAAATGAATTTCGTATTTATCCGCGTTGATTGTGTCAAGCTGCTTGTAGAATCTTTGTTCTATTTGTTTAATGTCATTCATTATTTACTCTGTTGTTTTAAAAAATTTGTCCATCAATTTGTCATTGAGCTTATCTCTATTGCCCTCATAAGCCCTGTATTGCTCTTGCCAGTCCTTTCTTAAAAAGCCTTCACTATCCAAAGCAGGCTCATATAGAGGATCAGCAAATGAGGCATCAGAAAGTCTCAAAGCATATGATGTATTAGAAGCTGCTCTTGCATTCACAATGAATGTCATTGTTCCATTTTTATTATCTGGCACTGTTTTTATAAGCTTTGTGTATCTCAATAGATTCAAGGATTTTGTTCTTGTCCTTGCGTCTTTTATTCGCAATGCTGAATCAAGTGCATCCATTGTTGTTTGACATTCACCATTTTTGTTCATTGCAAAGCACGCCATTTCAAAAATTGTTCTTGCATAAATATCAACAATTCCAATTGCAAACAGAAACTTTTGCGCATCTGCTATAACTTGCGTATAGAGCAGATTCCTTTTTATCTTTGGATTTGGCATATTTTTTTTATCTTTATCGCTTGCTAACTTTTTAGCATTTGATACGATAATTGTATCGAATGGATTTTTCAACTATCTCACCATTTGTTTTATAAGACCGTTACTCCCCAGCAGCGGTTTTTTGTTTTCTAAATTCATATTAGGATTTCAAATTCTAATTCTTCATATGTAACTGCGCTGCTTTTAACTATTTTCATGTCGCGCAGTATGTTAATAGCAGTTCTTGTAGCTTCTCTTTCTCTACCTAAGAACTTTTTAATGCTCGAAAAAGTCGTGTAGGTATATTCAATTTTCAAATTTGGTTCAGTATTAGCTTTTAAATACATTAGCAAAGCAAACGCAGTAGGGCTTTTCTTTACTAAATCTCTCAGCTTCTTTTCGCTTTCATTATCTTTACTGATAGTTATGAATTTGTTCATAAAATTTACCCTTTAGATTGATATTTATATTTGTGTAATTTCACTATAACATTTAAAAACCTAAAATCTGGTCTGTAGACAAAAATATTTTAATATTAAAAACCAACTGCATGGCGATGTAGTTGGTTTTTCATTTTGGACCGGAATACCGGCATAAAAGGCTTATCCAACTACATCACCATGCAGTTGTATTTTTTAAATATTCAAAACCAACTACATCACCATGTAGTTGTATTGCTCTGCAAGCCACGAAAATCAAGACCAAAAAGTCTATACGCGCGCGCAATATAAGAAATCATTGTTTACTTCAATCCAATGCAGATTCAGCTATCTGAAAATTGATAAGAGTATGTATGTCTAATTCGTTGAAGCTTCTTACGAAGTCAACTCATTGAGAGAGAAGCTGATAATAGATCCAGCCTTTTTGAATTGAAAAGAACTCACGCTTGCAGCGTCGAAGGTGAAACAAAAAAAGGAAAGCCCTGATGGATCTTCCCTTTGTTATTTTCAGCCATCTTGAATTTTATTTTAAGCTTTGGGTGTTTTCTATAAATTTAAATGTTGAACAATACTTTTTCTATTGCCTCTTTTTTCGCCTTTGGCGTTGGGCCTTCACTATATCTGTCAAAAGTCATTGACAGCGAGCCACCTACTTCATGCCCAACAATGGACATTACAAGGATATTCTTAATATCAGCCCTTTCAAGCTCAGTTACCATAGTGTGTCTGAACGAGTGAAACACAAGCTCTTTTGAATAGCCAAGGGCAATTTTAAAGGCAGAGAAATCACTACTCATTTCCTTTGACTTAACGCCGTATTTCCCACCTCTATTGGTTTTCAGCAAATATCCATCCTTGGAATTCCTCTTCAGTCGTTCAACCAGTGGCAAGAGCTTTGAATGGATAGGAACGAGCCTTTCACCAGCGTTTGTTTTCGATTGTTTAATGTCAAAGCAATAAACATCATCAACCATCACCAGATCTTCAACCTTTATCTGACAAATTTCTTCAATCCTTGCCCTTGTATAGGCACCAAGCTGGATCAAATCAGCTAATTTAGATTTACCCTGGCTCACGGCATTGTCATACAGGCTTTTCACTTGATCCTTTGTGAATGCTTTACGCACCTCTTCCTTACGAGCGCCACGGCGAACTTTGTTGATTGCATGGTTCAAGAAAGGATTGACAGGGAATCTCTGCCTGAAATTCGCATCATTGAACATAAATTTGTAAAACGCATTGAATGAGCATAGATATTGCGTTTTTGTTTTGTCTGCACAGTCCAACGAATCTAAGAAAACACGAACAGATTCATAATCTAGTTCAAATTTCTGCTTGTCTAGAAAATCCTTCAGCATGTTAAGCCGATTTACATGCCTATCAATTGACCTAAGCGTTACTTTTCGCTTCACTTCATATTTGTGAAATTCTACGAAATTCTTTTCATTTAAAGGATGCTTTTTAACGACCTTGGCAGGCTCAGCAATCAACGCTTTGACCTGTTCTTTTTCTTCTTCGTTATTCACCAAACCAGAAAAAGAACCTAATACGTTCGATTTTTCCAATTTTTCAAGCAGATCTTCTGCTTTTTTAAAGGATTTATTAGGCAGCTTTTCAAATTCATTTAGCTCATTCAAAAGCTCTGCTTGTGCTGGGTTCAGTTCTTCTCCTAATGCCTGTTTTTCAAGAAGTAAATGATTTAGAAAATTTCGATGACCTTCAATTTTTTTCAGTGCATGAATGTCTTCATAATCAGATTCTTCAAAATCTTTCTTACGTTCTTGCTTCTGCTCTGCCAAGCCAGCTTTGATTTCTTCAAGACTTTCAAACAATTCATCAAATCTGGCTGCAGACGGCAGCAAGGAAAGGCTGCTCATTTCTTGCTCAACGACAAGCCTTCTGCGCTCACTGGCTATGCGATTCTTGAATTCGTGCAAGTCTTTCGTGCGTAGCACCATAGCTTCGCTTTTGCGCCCAGTTTTAAGGCTTTTTAGAAATTCCGTCTTACCACCAAAAGCAGAACGTAATTCAGCCGGGATAGCCACGCGGACATACCACGTTCCATTTATGTTCTTGAGATTATCCACAGCCATTTTGGATGCCTTCTTACGTTTTTTTTAAAAGCCTCCCTTGATTTAACGTGGATCATCACGGGAAGCTTCATGTTCAAACAGCTTTATCTTCAAAAGTTAAATTTTTTCCCTAATTCCTTCAACGATTTTGGTTCTTTTAGCTTATCTGACGGAATCAGATATCTCACATCATTTAGCCCATTAACCATCATTAAATTTCCTTTTGAATCTAAACTCAAATTGAATTGGTAGGGTCTATTTTCGTTTCGATCAAACTTTTCCAAATATATAGCGTTTTTATACTTGCTTGGACGGTAAACTGTAAGCTGATTATTCAACTCTCTACCATCCTTGAATCCGATTACCTCTAAAAATACAAGACCATCAATGTCACTTTGTTTGCCTTTATATTCTACGTCGCCCGAACCTAGCTTTCTTATTGAGTAAGCATATTCAACATCATTGAGATTAATGACCCAATACTTCGCCTTACCAGCTCGATCCAAAATACGGTTAGCCAAGCCCTGAACTGATATGCTCAGCCCCTTTCTGTCGTAGTCTAAATTTTGCTCAATCGGTTCTTTCGGGGCTTCTGCCAAAGCATTCAGAGATAACGTCACTGCAACGATAGCGAAAATCTTTTTCATACCCTATATTTCCTTATTGTGCTGTAAGGCTTTTGTAAGCGACGAAGACAATTCCCAATATAATTACCGAAAACCAAAAATATATTTTCTGAGTTTTTTTAGGAATTTTCTTTAGATAACGGTTAATTAACACAGCAACGAAAATCCAAACCACCAGAATTGTTAATACCATCGCGCTCGACGATAAGAGCAGAAGCACAAACAAAAATAGGGCTGGACCAAATAATACTATCTCTGTAAACGTTAAGTCGCTTCGCCTTCCACCTTTTGACAGACGTCGATATTCAGCCTCACGTTTCCTATCCTCTTCGTATAGTTGACCTTCGTGATAAAAAGCTTCTTGCTTATTCGTGAAACTTCTGGCATCACTCGTAGTAAAGTTTCCGAATTTATCCTCATTCACCAGGTTTGTCCTATTATATTGGGCTTATTAAATTTGACTCTTCTTGACAATTTGGAACAGCTTGCTAATGCCGGGCAGCCAGTGCTCGACCATTACTACTTAAAATTTAGAACTTAACAAATACCTGACATTAAAATCCCTTTTCAAATATATTCGACCGCTGCATCGAACTGCCTACTCGATGTGCCGGTGTGGATTGCGTTCCTACTACAAAGCTTCGTTGATCACGTATGGCTCACCCACACAGCATCACGGAATTTTTGATCGAAAAGAACAGCTAATCAAGCAGTATTTGTCCGTTTTCGACCCTTGTCAGGGTATTCGGCTTAGGCGTAACCCCCCCCCCCTTCTGCCTGAAACCCCTGGTGCTGGGGCTCGTCAAATGTTTTGTAAGCGAAAATGCTGGCTCTTGGCCATTCCCTGTGGAACAATCTTTTTTCCTCTAATAGTGGTGGATGGACCCTTATGTCGCTTTTGAATCGTAAAATGTTAGCAATCGCAGTGCTTTTCGGTTCGGTATCCTTATTGGCTGGATGCCAAGAGAAACTCGAAGCAACATCCATGCCGATCTTGAAGGCTAGCGTCCAGAAAATCTCGAAGGACATGGACCCCGTTGAGAAAGTCAAATTTCAAGAAGCTTACGAGACTGGCCTTAACTATGTTTATGCCAAGAACCATGGCGGGCGCACCCCAGAGCAAAACGTTGGAGCAATCTTTTCTCAGCTCATGAACGGTGCAAGCGGCCAGAAAATCGATACAAGCGCTGAAGAGAACACGGAGCGTGAATTCCTAAAGCTTATGGATGGAAAAACTGCGTCTGATGTGATTGATAAAAAATCGGACTGGGACAAGGAATTGGCAACTCTCCAAGCGCAATGGCAGAAAGCACAGGATGAACTTGCAGCCCAGCGTCAGAAACAGATGGAAGAGAAGGCTCGTCAGCAGAAGCTGGAGTTTGCACGTCAACGTAGGCTGCAACTGAGCCAAAACATCGCCCAGCTTGAACAAAATATTCCAAAACTCGAAGCTCAGATTAGTGAAGCGGAAACGCTGAAACAACCATATGCAGATGCCGTCGCTGATTACTCGAAAGTTGAGATAAAAAACATCTCTCTCAAAACTGACGGCCCACGTAAACGTTTTGTCGAATTTGATGTGGTGAATGGCTCTCAATTTCAGTTTGATCAAATATATTTCAAAACAATCGTAGAAGCTGGTCAGAACGGAATCGTGAATCGTAACGCACTTGAAAAAGTCCCAGGCGACGGTGTGGCACCTGGTTCAACTTACCACGTTTCATATAATATCTCTTACTCCGGTGCTTTTAAATACGCCCCGAGCGATCTGTCCGTTAACATTAAGATCCTCACGGCCACTGACACCGGGAAGAAGGTAGCCGTGGCTGAAACTCTAGATGAGGCAGGCTGGAAGCGTTGGTCAGAGAGCAATCTGGTAAGTGCGAAGAACCAGTTAGAACAGACACAAAAGCGTATCGACGACTTTAAAAAGCAATTGGCTGACATGGATCAGCAGTCCACCTCAGCCTAATCGGGGAATGATAATGAATAATATTGCTAGATTTTTGTTAGCTGTCAGTATGAGTATTGTATTAGCTGGCTGTGGTGGGGATGATAGTCCTATTGTAAAATCCAAGACCATCGATGACGTGGGCCGTTTCATTGAGCACAGCGACCAGCTCACGCCGCAGCAAAAGAAAGACCTCGCAGTAGCAGTGCCCAACCTCATGAACGCTTGGGTCGTCGATCATGGTTTCAATGAGGACATCAAGAAGGATCTTGGCGCTTATTTTGATGGAATGCACGTCAACGAGATAGTCAAGAAGGGTGGCACAAAGCTTGATCTTGATAAGAAAGCTGAAGCCGAAAGCATCGCAATCGACTACCGGATGAAGCATATGTAATCTGCAGCAATCGCCCATCGGGAACGAGCCATCATTGAGCACCATTTTGGAAGTAGTTTTTGGAAGTAGATGATGATGAAACCCTTACAAACCAATGCCTACAGGGGTTTCGCTCGTTTTTAGAGACAGTTCGAGTCTCCCTCGGGGCACCAAATCCGAAAAGCCGACCTTAAATGGTCGGCTTTTTTTTGCGCCGTGAAAACCGCTCAGTGCATCACATTTGCCTGGCGTCAGCCTATTGATTCGCTGGTGCCTGAACATGAAGCAATGCTATTGGCCAGTGGCCATACCCTCCGCCTACTCTCATTTCGTCGGATAACAACCGAACGCATTGCCTAACTGATGGCATTTAGCCATAGTGCGGCTCCCCTCAACCCCCTCCCCTTGTGTGATCAATGAAAACAACCGCGCCCTGTATGGCGGCAATGATGCTGCTGAGTGGGTGCAATGGAGTGCCAACGTCCTACGTTTCAGACCCGGTCTACAGTCAAGCTTTCGTGGTGACGTCCGGAGCGCCGCTGCCCATGCTGCTGATGGCAAGCGCCATCCAGTGGAATGCGGATTATGCAGTCACCGCCAAACACACCCCTTTCCTGCGCAACGTGGTCCATGAAGGCCTGGGCGATGTGGTGTTCTTCAAGCACAAGGCCAGTGAAATACCGCGTTGGCGTCAATATGTGCCTGGAGAAGCGGTTACGGCGGTGGGTTACAACAGCTTGATGATGCCCGTGCAGGGCAAGGGCCACGCGCTCTCGTCACTGGTCCGGCTCGATGGCACCCCTGGCAGCGTGTTCTATTCGGTGCACGACGGGCCGATCACCAAGGGGATGTCTGGCGGCCCGGTATTCGCCGATGACGGTAACGTGGTAGGCATCAACATCGCCATCATCCCCACCAGCGGCATTGATGCCGTCAGACGACCGGATCTGGTGGGCAAGGACCGGGTCAGTGTGTTCATGTCCTTCAGCGAGATCGACAAGGAGTGGCGGCGCTACCAGTACATGCTGGCGCGCAAGTCCAAGCCTCAGGCCCCAACGTCGGTCAAAGGCTTTGTGGCTGTGGCTGCAAAACCCTGATCAGGCGGGTTCAGAGGCCTGGGGCGCCAGGACGATGCAATTTCGCCCGGCGCGCTTGGCGGCATACAACGCCATATCGGCGGCATGCAGCCAGGCTTGGGCATCGGTAATGCCTGCATGGTAAGGGGCGATACCGATGCTCAGGCTCAAGTTAAGGTGCGGCAGCGCTGGGTCGCGGAACGCCTCCACGGCCAGGCGCAGCCGCTCAAGCACTTCCCTTGCCTGCCCTGGCGTCGTGTCAGGCAGCATCACGCAGAATTCGTCCCCGCCATAGCGCGCCGCAGGGTCATGCTTGCGCAAGTGCAAGGAAAGCGTGGCACTGATCACCCGCAGGATATTGTCACCCACCTGATGGCCATGACGGTCATTGATCTGCTTGAAGTGGTCGACGTCGATCAGGGCAAGGCAACTGCTCCCTGTGCTAGCTCGGCAACGTGCAAATTCGCGCAGCAGCAGTTCCTGCCACGCCCCGTGATTGCGCAAGCCCGTGAGGCTGTCGGTCTGGCTCAGGCGGGCCAGTGCACGTTTATGCTGGCCCAACTGGACGGTCACCTGATAGCAGATCATGCCGATGGCCATGGGGTAGATCAGCAGGATCGGCAGGCACGCCAGCATCTGCGCCTGCGTAGTGGCCGGAAAAAGCGGCGGCGCGAACAGCCATAGGCCCAGGGCGATGCCGACACCCTGGGCAAGTACCGTTTTCATGAATAGGGGCCAGCCACCGGCCGCAATCTTGTCCATGGCGATCATCGACAGGATGATCACGCTGGGCAGTGGGTTGAGCCCCATGACACCCGCCCAGCAACCCCCGGCGAAGCCATCGACCACCAAGTTGCGCTGCTCGGCCTTGTAGGGCTGGGCGGATACCCGAGCAATCTGAAACGCCAGGTGCGGCCAGACAAAACCGTGTGCCAGTAACAGCGCCCACACCCATCCCCCTGGCTGCAATGGCGCGATTCCGATCATCACACAAAAGAAGCCTAGGCCAGTTCCGATGGCGCGTGGGGCATACATGCGTTTGGCGAAGGAAAGGCCCGTGCCGGTGCGCTCGATCATGGTGGGATACCGAGAAGATAAGGCTGAAGGTGCACGGTACAACTGCGAAGCATGTGCATGCTGAGGCAAGGCATTGTGCCACCATCCAAATCAGGCCGGCAAACGCGTCTGGATGAAATGCATACACTCATTTGGGATGTCGCCTCAGCACCTGTCAGCCCCACATGCGCTGCCACAACCTCATCCAGAACCTTCGGCGCGACCCGACGTCCCATCCAAGGTCCTGAACCGTTTAAGGTGCGCCATTTGAAAGACGTCATCCTCCGCAAATACCGCTTGGTCGTGAAAACCTTCGGCTACATCGGTTGGTCACTGTTCTGGCTGCTGATCTGGGACGTACTGGTCACTATTGATTTCATGCTCTTTCTCAACAGCAAGTTCACTCTGCCCCTGATACCGCTTTCGCTGATGGGTTCGGCGCTGGTTGTGCTGGTAAGCTTTCGTAACAGCAGCGCCTACAACCGCTGGTGGGAGGCACGTACTTTGTGGGGTGCCCTGGTCAACAGTTCCCGCAGCTTTGCCCGCCAGACGCTGACCCTGATCGATGACCCCGACGAGGGGCTCAATCCGGTCAAGGCGACCCTGCTGCGTCGGCACATCGCCTACATCAACTGCCTGGCAGCGCACCTGAAAGGGGAGAAATGCCCGCAGGAGCTGGTGGCGTTTATCCCTGAGGCAGAATTCGAGCGGCACCACGGCTCCAACAATTTTGCCAATGACATCTTGAGTGGTTCGGCCGCGTTACTGGCCAGGGAATATCAGGAGGGCCGGCTGGACAGCATCCGCTTGGCTCGCCTTGAGTCCACGCTGGTGGACTTGTCCAATGCACAAGGGGGCATGGAGCGAATCGCCAATACGCCACTGCCCTACCCTTATGTTTATTTCCCCCGGTTGTTCATCACGCTGTTCTGCTTGATCGTACCGGTCGGCCTAGTGGAGTCGCTGGAGTGGTTCACGCCCCTGGCCTCCACGGTTGTAGGCTTCATGCTGCTGGCGATCGAGCGCATCGGTACCGACTTGCAGAGCCCATTCCGCTTCAGCGAACACCAGATCCAGATGGATACCATCTGCGAGACGATCGAGCGCAACCTGGAATCGATGCAGCGCGGGGCGCAATCGGCCGAGGCCGTGAGCGCTTGAGAACAGGCAGCGGCCGCAGGGCCGCTGGCCTGATCAGGCCCTTACGAAACGCTGGCGCAGTACATCACTGAGCGCATCGACCAGGAACACCAGCACCAGCATCCCGATGATCACCGTACTGGCCTGGGCTTCCTGAAACAGACTCAAGGTGGTGTAGAGCATCTGCCCCAAGCCTCCAGCACCCACAAAGCCCAGCACACTGGCCATGCGTATATTGTTTTCCCAACGGTACAAGCTGTAGGCCAGCAACTGCGGCCACAGGTTAGGCAAGGTGCCGTAGCAGAAGGCTGCTACCTGCCCCGCGCCTTGCAGGCGAATGGCTGCGGCAGGTTCAGGCGAGGCGTTTTCCAGCGCCTCGGCAAACAGACGCCCCAGTACGCCGGCGGTGTGCAGCGCCAACGCCAGGGTGCCAGCGTTTGGCCCAAGTCCAGCTGCCAGCACGGTCAGCGCGGCCCACACAAGCTCCGGAATGGCGCGCAGCGCATTGAGCAGCAACCGGGCCAGCCCCTGCAACGGCCAGCCAAACCGGCCCGCCGCCGGCAGCGCCAGCAACAGGCCCATGACGACGGCCAGCAACGTGCCGATACCGGACATGGCCAGGGTTTCCAATGCGCCATGCGCCACCGCACGCAGATGCTCGCTGGACAGGTCCGGGGTCAGGAACCGTCCGGCATACTCACCCATTTGGGCCAGCCCACCATTGTCGATCAACGCCCCGAAATCCAACCCCAAATAGGCGAACGAACCGACGATGGCTGCCAGCAGCGCGGCCAACAGGGCCAGATTGATCAGCCGATTCATGCAAGCCTCCCGCGCAATAGGCGGCTGAGCCCATCGGCAAGCATCACCAGGGCCAGGAACGTCAACAACATGCTGGCTACCTCGGCGCCAGCGAACATGCGCATGGACAGGTCGATCTGCTGACCCAGCCCGCCGGCCCCCACGAACCCCATCACCACCGATGCCCGTACTGCACATTCCCACCGGTATACTGTGTAGGACACCGCTTCGCTGACGGCATTGGGCAAGATGCCGTAGAAAAAGGCGGCCAGCCGTCCACTGCCCGCCTGCAACAAGGCGTGCGCGGGCCGCTGGTCCACCGATTCGAAGATTTCCGCATACACCTTGCCCAGCATGCCGCTGTAGGTAATGGCGATTGCCAGCACCCCGGCCGTGGGCCCGAGGCCTACAGCGCGCACGAACAACAGTGCCCAGACGATCTCAGGCACGCTGCGCAGGAAGATCAGCACGCCCCGTACGGGCAGCCGCACCAGGCGCGACCAGGCACCCGGGCGCCCGCCACGCGAGGCAGCGTTCAGGGACAAGGCGCGGCTGGCCAGCAACCCTGCCGGCACGGCCAGCAGCCAGGCTAGCGCCATACCGGCGGTGGCCACAGCCAAGGTCTGCAGGGTGGCCTCAAGTAATAGCTCGAGAAAGTCGCGCTCATGTGCAGGTGGCCAGAATGCCCCCGTGAAACTCGCCATCTGCTCGCGGTTTTCGGCCTGTAAAAGCACGGCCGGGTTCAACTCGCTCAACTGGATACCCGGCCACAGGACCGCGATGGCCAGCAACCCGATCAGTATTCTTGGCGCCATTGCCGGATCACGTTGACTGGCGTTCAGCATCTGGGCAACTGCACGTGGGGGCTCGCATTAAGGCCGTGCTTGGCCACCAGCTGCTCGTTGGCGTACAGCGCTTGCAGCAGCTCATCGGTCACAGCCTCGGCTGGGCAATCAAACAGCACCTGCCCTTCGCGTATGCCGATCACCCGGGGAAAGTGGGCCAGAGCCAATTCGACCGCATGCAGGCTGGCTACCAGCGCCACGCCAGTGGCCTGGGCATGCCGGTTGAGCAGCGCCAGGCTGTGATCGGCCAATACCGGGTCCATCGCCGACACCGGCTCGTCGGCGAGCATGATACGAGGCTGCTGATACAGCACCCGCGCAATACCCACCCGCTGAAGCTGGCCGCCTGACAGTTGACCGCACTGCACGAACAGCTTGTCTGCTAGCCCCAGTTCGGCCAAGACCTGGCGCGCACCAGGCACATCGCAGGGATACAACAGGTTGAGCAGGCTGCGACCAAGCCCCCACTGGCCCAGACGGCCCGCCAGCACGGCAGTGACCACCCGCTGGCGCGGCGGCAGTGGCGGCGCCTGGTGAACCAGACCTACCTGGGCCCGCAGGCGCTGCCGGGCCCCTGCCGACAACGCCCATGGTTGCTGCCCGAGCACCTCCAGACGGCCGCTGCTCGGCCTGGTCGCCGTGGCCATCAGGTGCAGCAAGCTGGACTTGCCCGCCCCCGACGGGCCGATGATGGCGACGCGCTCAGCCTGCGCGATGCGCAAGGTCACGCCCTCCAGGGCGCGCACCGCGCCATGCCGCAAGCTTGCGCCTTGCAGCGCGATGACTGCTTCAGAAGGCACGGCAGACGTCACTTGAGCAAGCCAGCCTCGCGGGCGGCTTGCTCGGTGCCCGCGTAGTTTTCCGGCTTGGTTTCGATGAAGCGGCTGGCTGCCTGCAGGTCGAGAATGGCTTTCTGCTCTGGATCGGCGGGGTCAAGGTTCAGGAAGGCCTGTTTGATCTTTTCCTTGAGGGCCGGGTCCATGTTGCCACGCACCGTCCAGTTGTAGTCGAAATAGGTCGGGGTCGTGGCGAACACGCGCACCTTGGCGGTATCGACCTTGCCGGCGTCCACCAGTTTCTGCCAAACGCTGGCGTTGAGCACACCGGCATCGACCTTGCCAGCCTGTACCCAGGCCACGGTGGCGTCGTGGGCACCGGAATAGGCTACGCGGCTGAAGTACCCTTCAGGTTTGATGTTGTCCTGCTTGAGCATGAAATAGCGTGGCATCAAGCTACCGGACGTGGAAGAAATGGACCCGAAGGCGAAGGACTTGCCCTTGAGGTCCGCCAGGCTTTTTACTGCAGGGTTGGCAGTGATGAACTTGGAGGTGAATTGGGCGTCCTGCTCGCGTTGCACCAGCGGCGTGGCAGTCGGATCCTTCAGGTGCACCTGCACGAACGTGAACCCGCCCAGCCACGCCAGGTCCAGCCGGTCGGAGGCCAGCGACTCGACCACGGCCGGGTAGTCAGCCACCGGCACGAACTTCACCTGCATGCCCAACTGCTTGGACAAGTATTCGCCCAAGGGTTTGAACTTGCGTTGCAGTTCGGTGGGCGCTTCGTCGGGAATGGCGCTGACACGCAGTGTCTCTGCGGCCTGGACGGCCAGGGCACAGCAGGACAGCACGAGGCTGGCGGCGAGCGCCAAGGGACGTTTGAGCATGGGTTTCTCCGGTTCAATAGCGGGGAATGGGGTGAGTTCGAGGCTGCGCGCAATAACAGGCAGTGCAGGTGGGCTGCCTTGCCGACGTGCAGTTTGCAGCTCGATGCGAGTCATTGACCCGACGATTATAAGAGCCGCAGGCCCAATGACCAGCTTTGCTACAATCGCGCGATAAATTGACCTGCCGAGGTACACATGAGCGAGCCGATTCGCCTGACCCAGTACAGCCACGGTGCCGGCTGTGGCTGCAAGATATCCCCCAAGGTGCTGGACGTCATCCTGGCCGAAAGCGGTGCCCAGGCCCTGGATCCGAAGCTCTGGGTCGGCAATGCGTCGCGCGACGATGCCGCCGTGTATGCCCTGGACGAGGAGCGCGGTGTGGTGTCGACCACCGACTTCTTCATGCCCATCGTCGATGACCCCTACGATTTCGGCCGCATCGCGGCAACCAACGCCATCAGCGATATCTACGCCATGGGCGGTGATCCCCTGATGGCCATTGCCATCCTGGGCTGGCCCGTCAACGTCCTGGCACCAGAGGTTGCCCGTGAGGTGATCCGCGGTGGCCGGGCGGTATGCGCCGAAGCCGGTATCCCGCTTGCCGGTGGTCATTCCATCGATGCACCCGAGCCGATTTTCGGCCTGGCGGTGACTGGCGTTGTCAGCAAGCGCCATCTCAAGCGTAACGACACCGCCACGGCGGGCTGCCGCCTGTATCTGACTAAGCCCCTGGGCATCGGCATCCTCACCACCGCCGAGAAGAAAGCCGTGCTGCGCGAGCAGGATCGAGGCGTGGCGCGCGACTGGATGTGTACCCTGAACACACCAGGCAGCCGCTTTGGCAAGCTCGACGGGGTCAAGGCCATGACGGACGTCACCGGGTTCGGCCTGCTAGGCCATCTGGTTGAGCTTGCAGAAGGCAGCGGCCTGACCGCACACCTGGACTACGCCAAGGTGCCCCGCCTGCCAAGTGTCGAGCACTACCTCGCCGCCGGCTGCATTCCAGGGGGGACGCTGCGCAACTTCGAGAGCTACGGGCACAAGCTAGGCGCGCTCAGTGACGATCAGAAGCACCTGCTGTGCGACCCGCAGACCAGCGGTGGGCTGCTGGTGGCCGTAACCCCGGAAGGGGAGGACGCATTTCTCGCGGCAGCCGCCGACCTGGGCTTGCAACTGTCGCCTATCGGCTACCTGGCGGAGCGACAGCGCCACGCGGTCGAGGTCTTCTGATGCGGCCCGACTGCACTGATTTCCGCCAGTTGTTCCTCGACGATGTGCCGATGATGGACATGCGTGCGCCCGTCGAGTTTGCCAAGGGCGCCTTTCCCGGCGTGGTCAACCTGCCCCTGATGAACGATGTGGAACGGCAGAAGGTTGGCACCTGCTACAAGCAGCAGGGCCAGGCTGCCGCCATCGCCCTGGGTCATCAACTGGTGGGCGGCGCCACCAAGCAGGCTCGTCTGGAGGCGTGGGTGGCATTCACCCAGGCTCACCCGGAAGGCTATCTGTATTGCTTTCGTGGCGGCCTGCGCTCGCAGATCGTCCAAGGGTGGTTGCGCGATGAAGCCGGTATTCGCTACCCGCGTATCACCGGGGGCTACAAGGCGATGCGCAACTACCTGCTCGAGACCACGGAGCAGGCCGTAAGCGAGTGCGATTTCGTGTTGGTTGGCGGCTTGACCGGTACTGGCAAGACCGATGTGCTGCAACAGCTGGGCAACGTACTGGACCTTGAAGGCCATGCCAATCATCGCGGGTCGAGCTTTGGCAAACGCGCCACCGGGCAACCGGCTCAGATCGACTTCGAGAACCAGCTGGCCATCGATGTGCTGAAAAAGCGCGCGCAAGGCATTGGCCAGTTCGTGCTGGAAGATGAAGGCCGCATCGTTGGCAGTTGCACGGTGCCTTTGTCTTTGTATCAGGGCATGCAGCACTACCCGCTGGTGTGGCTGGAGGACAGTTTCGATAGCCGGGTCGAGCGCATCCTGCGCGACTATGTCATCGACCTCAGTGCCGAGTTCATCGCCCTGCATGGCGAGCAAGCCGGGCAGCAATTGTTCGCGCAGCGCATGTTGCAGAGCATGGCCAACATCCGCAAGCGCCTGGGCGGTGAGCGCCATCAGCGGCTCACCGCGCTGCTTGAGCAGGCCCTGGGAGAGCAATTGCGTAGTGGCTGCGTGGACCTGCACCGAGGCTGGATCGAGGGGTTGCTCAACGAGTACTACGACCCGATGTATGCCTATCAGCGTGAGGCGAAGGCCGAGCGGATCGAGTTTGTTGGGGATGCTGTGCAGGTGCGGGAGTATCTGGAGCAGCGCGCGCGGCGAGGGATAGGATTGAGTCAAGCAGCCCGATTAGGTTAGCAACTCTCAGCTCTCGACCCTACTCATCTCTTGCTCTTGCTCTTGATCTTGATCTTGATCTTGATCTTGATCTTGATCTTGATCTTGATCTTGATCTTGATCTTGATCTTGATCTTGATCTTGATCTTGATCTTCGCGACTTCAG
>NZ_JBICKJ010000050.1:0-15270 GCF_043104125.1 Pseudomonas sp. xss_4 | reverse complement strand
CCTAGGCCGGGGATTTTTCACTGCTTGGGGATCAATCTTCGCGGTAGCGACGCAGCTTGAGCTGCTTGCCAGCGACGCGAGTGTCCTTGAGCTTGGTCAACAGCTTCTCGAGGCCATCCTCCGGCAGCTCGACCAGGCTGAAGCTATCACGCACCTGGATGCGACCAATGGCATCACGCGCCAGGCCACCTTCGTTGAGGATGGCGCCCAGCAGGTTCTTGGCGGCGATACCGTCACGTGCGCCCAGGGCGGTACGGCAGCGTACGCGGCCTTCTGCCAGCGGCAGTGGCGCACGACGCTCGCGCTCGCCACGGTCCGGGCGCTCGCCACGCTCGGTGCGCTCGCCACGCGGTGCGAAGCTTGGCACCAGCGGCTGTTCGCGTTCTACCGCTGCCAGGTCCAGGGCTTGGCCATTGGTGGCCTTGCGCAGCAGGGCAGAAGCCAGCGCGCGAGCGCTGCAGCCCAGGTCGGCGGTCAGGCGGTCGAACAGCTCACCGTGGGTGGCTTCGGCTTCGGCAACCAGCGGCGCCAGGCTGTTGGTCAGCTTCTTGATACGGGCATCGAGCACCGCCTGGCCGTTGGGCAGGCGCGCTTCGGCAACTTTCTGACCAGTCACGCGCTCGATCACCTGCAGCATGCGGCGCTCACGGGGCGTCACCAGCAGCAGTGCGCGACCTTCGCGACCCGCACGGCCGGTACGGCCAATACGGTGAACGTAGGACTCTGGGTCGTACGGCATGTCGACGTTGAACACGTGGGTGATGCGCGGCACGTCCAGGCCACGGGCAGCGACGTCGGTAGCGACGACGATGTCCAGGCGGCCATCCTTGAGCGAGTCGATCACACGCTCACGCTGGTTCTGGGCGATGTCGCCGTTCAGCGCAGCAGCCTTGTAACCCTTGGCTTCCAATGCGGCAGCCAGGTCCAGGGTAGCCTGCTTGGTGCGCACGAAGGCGATCAGCGCGTCGAACTCTTCGACTTCCAGCAGACGCAGCACGGCCGGGATCTTCTGGTCGGCATGTACCATCAGGTGAGCCTGATCGATCGCGGTGACGGTCTGGGTCTTGCTCTGGATCTTGACGTGCTTGGGCTCACGCAGGTGACGTTCGGCGATCGAGCGGATCGACGACGGCAGGGTCGCGGAGAACAGTACGGTCTGACGCGTAGCCGGGATGGCATCGAAGATCACTTCGAGGTCGTCCATGAAGCCCAGCTTGAGCATCTCGTCGGCTTCGTCCAGTACCAGGTACTGCACGGTCGACAGGACCTTCTCGTCACGACGCAAGTGGTCGCACAGACGGCCTGGAGTGGCGACGACGATTTGCGCGCCGTTGCGGATGGCGCGCAACTGCGGGCCCATCGGGGCACCACCGTAGACGGCCACGACGTTCACGCCCGGCATCTGCTTGGCGTAGGTTTCGAAAGCGGTTGCAACTTGCAGCGCCAACTCACGGGTTGGTGCCAGGATCAGGGCTTGCGGCTCGCGCTTGCTCACATCGATCTTGTTGAGGATCGGCAGAGCGAAGGCAGCGGTCTTGCCGGTGCCTGTCTGCGCCTGGCCGATCATGTCGTGACCGGCTAGGATGATCGGGATCGATTGCTGCTGAATGGCCGACGGCTCTTCATAGCCGGTGGCCACGACAGCGGCAACAATGTTCGGATTGAGATCGAGAGCGGCGAAGCCGGCGATTTCCTGGGTCATGGGTCTGCCTCTAGAGTGCATCCGCAAAGACCCATGCTCCAAAGCTGCACAAGCCATGAAAGACCGACAGGTCACCCAGGCAGCTTTGGCGGCGGGGATTTGCGAAAACGATTGAAAAAGATACTTGGGAAGGTCCGCCTAGCGGACGTGCAGCCGAAGCTGGACTCGGAGGATTTGCACCGCCTGATTTTTGAGGCCCGCTAAAAGACCGGCGCGTACTATACCTGAAATCGAACGGGACGGGAGGAATTTTTTCAGGGCGCAGGATTTGGGAAGGATGTCGGCTGAAGGTAGCTGAAACGATAAATCTTTTGCACCTCAAGGGTCGTGGCTTGGGTTATCGCCAAGCAGCTGAAACGCTACGGACTTGATGCTCGGGGCCTCTGTATGACTGCGCAGCGGCCCCTGCAAGCTCATCCCACACGCCCAGCTCAACTGGCCGGGCGAATTTCCTTGATCAACCCGTCAAGGCTATACCCCAGGCGTGGTGCCAGCGCCTCGGCCCGCGCCCGCAGCCCCGCCATGTCCAGGGTCTGCTCCAGATCGGCTGGCACCAGCACGATCACGTTGCCCTCCTTGACCGGCAACTCCCAGTAATGGCGGTGGTACAACCCGCGCAGCAATGCCGCCCCAAGGGGCTTGCCCTCGTCGGTCGCCCACTGATTGATCACCAGCCAGCCGCCGGGGTTGAGGCGTTGCTGGCAGCCCTCAAGAAAATTCCAAGCCAGATGCCCGACGCCCGGCCCATGGTCGGTATAAAGGTCGACGAACAACAAGTCGGTCGTTTCCGCAGTCGGCAGCAATTGGACAGCATCACCAATGCGCACATATAGCCGTGGGTCATCGTCCAGGCCAAGGTGCTCCATGGCCAGACGTGGCACATCCGGGCGCAGCTCGATGGCCTCGATGTCTTCGAGGGGCAGAAACTTCATGCACGCCTGGGTCAGGGTTCCGGCGCCCAGCCCCAGGAACAGCGCACTTTCCGGCTGCCCATGGCAGAGCGCCCCTACCAGCATGGCGCGGGTATAGTCGTACTCCAGCCAGCTGGGGTCCGCCGTGAACACGCAGCTCTGCTCGATGGCGTCGCCGAATTCGAGGAAACGGTAATCATCCACCTCGTACACGCTGATGACGCCAAAGGCATCCTCCACGCGTGCCAGCAACCGTTCCTGCCGTTGCGCCACCATGTGCAAATCACCCCGCAAAAGCTGCATTGTCCGTCAACGCCCGTGCTGCAACAAGCACGGTGCCAGCTGTTACCATGGCTGCCAGCCTGCAACCTACATGACCGAGCCTGAAATGACCCAAACGTGGAGCCCTGACAGCTGGCGTGCCCTGCCGATCCAGCAACAACCCGTCTACCCTGACACTGCGCACCTGCACAAGGTCGAGCAAACCCTGGCCAGTTACCCGCCGTTGGTGTTCGCTGGCGAAGCCCGCGAGTTGCGACGCCAGTTCGCCGAGGTGACCGAAGGCCGGGCGTTTCTCCTGCAAGGTGGCGACTGTGCCGAGAGCTTCGCGGAATTTTCCGCGGCCAAGATTCGCGACACCTTCAAGGTGCTGCTGCAAATGGCCATCGTCATGACCTTTGCCGCCGGTTGCCCCGTGGTCAAGGTAGGGCGCATGGCCGGGCAATTCGCCAAGCCTCGCTCGGCCGGTGATGAGACCCTGGGGGGCGTTACCCTGCCCGCCTACCGCGGCGACATCGTCAATGGTATCGGCTTCGATGCCAAGAGCCGCATCCCCGACCCAGAGCGCTTGCTGCAGGCCTACCACCAGTCCACGGCCAGCCTGAACCTGTTGCGCGCCTTTGCCCAAGGCGGCTTTGCCGACCTGCACCAGGTGCACAAGTGGAACCTGGACTTCATCGCCAATTCGGCGCTGGCCGACAAATACCACCAGTTGGCCAACCGCATCGACGAAACCCTGGCGTTCATGCGCGCCTGTGGCCTGGACAGCGCACCCCAGCTGCGTGAGACCAGCTTCTTCACGGCCCACGAAGCCCTGCTGCTGAACTACGAACAGGCCTTCGTGCGCCAGGACAGCCTGACCGGCGACTACTACGACTGCTCCGCGCACATGCTCTGGATCGGCGATCGCACCCGCCAGCTCGATGGCGCACACGTGGAGTTCTTGCGTGGGGTGCACAACCCGATAGGGGTCAAGGTGGGCCCGAGCATGGACCCAGAGGCGCTCATCCGCCTGATCGACATCCTCAACCCCGGCAACGACCCAGGGCGCCTGAACCTGATCGTGCGCATGGGCGCGGGCAAGGTCGGGGGCCATTTGCCGGGGCTGATCCGCACGGTCGAGCGCGAGGGTCGCAAGGTGCTATGGAGTTCGGACCCGATGCACGGCAATACCATCAAGGCCAGCAGCGGCTACAAGACCCGCGACTTCGCCCAGATCCTGGACGAGGTGAAGCAGTTCTTCCAGGTGCACCAGGCCGAAGGCAGCCATGCGGGCGGTATTCATATCGAGATGACCGGGCAGAACGTCACCGAATGCATCGGTGGGGCTCGCCCGATCACCGAGGATGCCCTGTCGGATCGCTACCATACCCACTGCGACCCGCGAATGAACGCCGACCAGTCGCTGGAATTGGCGTTCCTGATCGCTGAAACATTGAAACAGGTGCGGCGCTAAACGACAGCCCCGAAACGCCAGGCAAGGACACCGCTGGGCTCACTTGCACAGCGGGTCGTCCCAGAAGTGCCGCTCGCTTTCCTGATGAGTATCGGCCCTGCTCAAACCCAGGTCGTGAAGCATGGCATCGCTCAGGCTGGCAAGCTGCTGACGCTGGCGGTGCAGCTCCAACCACCGAGTCACTCGCCCCCACGTCGCCCGCCACAGCGGCCTGAACGAAATGACCGAAGCCTCTGCGTTGCTGATCGTACCTTTCATCGTGAAGCCCTCCGTTATCGATGGCTTCAGTCTCACGCGCCGATTAAGATCAATCCAACGAATGTTTCTGATGCCATGCATCTCGGAGATTGATGCAATGTCCCAGTACCAGAGCCTTGACGCCGACGTGTTACGCACCTTCGTTGCCATTGCCGAGCAAGGTGGCTTCACCCGGGCTGGTGAAGTGGTCAACCGCACCCAATCGGCCGTCAGCATGCAGATGAAGCGCCTGGAAGAAGATATCCTTCAGCGGCCCTTGTTCGAGCGCGAGGGGCGGCAGGTGCGCCTGACCGCCGAAGGTCAGGTGTTGCTGGGGTATGCCCGGCGCATCCTCAAGCTGCACGGCGAAGTCTTCAACACGCTGCGCATGCCGCACATGGTGGGCCTGGTGCGTATCGGTACGCCGGACGACTACGCCATGCGTTTTCTGCCGAGCATCTTGTCCAGCTTCGCCAAAGCCTACCCCTTGGTTCAGGTGGAGGTGCACTGCGATACCTCACGCCAACTGATGCTGCGCAAGGACCTGGACCTGACCATCGTCACCCGCGAGCCCGGCAACGAGATCGGCCAATTGCTACGCCAGGAGCGGCTGGTATGGGCCGCGGCCGAGGGCTTCTGCCCGCACGAGCAGCGCCCCATGCCACTGGCATTGTTCAACACCGAATGCTTCTGCCGCGCCTGGACCTGTAACGCACTGGAAACCCAGGGCATCGACTACCGAGTGGCCTACACAAGCCCCAGCCTCTCAGCGATTTTTGCCGTGGTCACCGCAGGGCTTGCGGTGACCGCCCAGCTGCAGAGCCTGATCGGCGGCAATCTGCGGGTACTCGGCGAAGCCGAAGGCTTGCCTGAATTGCCGCTGGCCAACGTCATGCTGGTACGTGGCGGTCAGTCACCCTCCCCCATCACCGACTGCATGGCGCAGTACATCATCGAAGGGTTCAAGTGACACGCCTGCGTCTACAGTTCGAAACCCAGCATGACCGCGCAGGCCACCAGGAAAACGCAGAACATCGCCCGCAGCGCCTTTTCCGGTAAGGCGTGGGCCAACTTCACGCCCCAGCTGATGCTCAACAGCCCGCCTACCGCAAGCGGGATACCCACGCCCCAGTCCACACTGTGGTGCACGGCGTAAGTCACCAAGGTGACCAACGTACTCGGCGCGGCCAGGGCCAGCGACAACCCTTGCGCCACCACCTGGGTGGCACCGAACACGCTGGTCAATAGGGGCGTGGCGACGACCGCGCCACCGACGCCGAACAACCCGCCCATGGTCCCGGCGAAGCAGCCGAGAACGCCAAGCCAAGGCCAGGGGTGACGCAGCTCGGTATTGGCAGGGCTGACTTTCATGAACATCCTGGCCACGTTCCAGATCGCCAGCGCCACCAGAAAGCCCACGAAGCCCAAGCGCATGGCATGTGCGTCCAACCCCACCGCCCAGATCGACCCCAACCACGCGAACACAAAGCTGCACAAGGACAGCGGCAAGGCATGCCGCAGCTCGATGCGGTTGCGCTGGTGATAGCGCCATAACGCCAATAGCACGTTGGGCACGACCATGACCAACGCCGTGCCCTGCGCCAATTGCTGGTCAAGCCCGAATAACACGCCAAGGGCCGGGATGGCAATCAGGCCGCCACCGATGCCGAAAAGCCCACCCACGGTTCCCAGGGCGACACCCAATACGCCGTACAGTACCCACTCGATCATCAGCCTTCTACTTTTATCGTGCACAGGGATCGTCATGCTAGCGGCTGCACGCTGGCAGCGAAACGCACAGCCACGCACAATGGCTGTGCGTTTCCTGCATAAGCGAATTTGCCCATGAACCCCGATGCATTGATCGATCAACTGAGCTTGTTTCTGGATGTACTGGAAACCGGGAGCTTTTCCGGCGCGGCCCGGCGTCACCCGCTGACGCCTTCAGCAGTTGCCCGGCGTATCGACAACCTGGAGCGAGCCCTCGGCAGTCGCCTGTTCAGCCGCAGCACCCACGCCGTGCGGCCAACGCCTGCAGGCAATGCGTTTGCCGAACGCGCCAAGCATGTCATCGATGAGTTGCGCCTGGCCCGGGCCGAAGCGGTGTCGCTGAGCAATGCCCCGGAAGGCTTGATACGCATGGATGCACCGGCGGCCTTCGGGCGCCGTCATCTGGCACCGGCGATCGCCGATTTTCTGGTGGCCTACCCTGGCCTTGACGTGCAGTTGCGCTTGATCGACAGCTTCGTCGACATGCACGGTAGCCATTTGGGGGAAGTCGACCTGGTGTTACGGGCAGGTCCGCTGGCCGATACGCGCCTGGTCGCGACACCCCTTGCCGACATGGTGCGCATCGCCTGCGCCAGCCCCGCCTACCTGGCGGCGCGGGGCTTGCCCAAGTGCCCCAGCCAATTGCCCGGGCATGATGGTCTGGACTGGGACGGCCTGGCACCCCCGTTCGCCTGGAGATTCGAGGTGGACGGCCAGACACGTCTGTACCGGCCCTCGCGCATGCGCATGGTTGCCAACAATGCCGAAACACTTCTGTTCGGCGCCCTGGCCGGGCTGGGAATCGCCCATTTACCGACGTGGCTGACCAGTGAATACCTGCTGCGCGGGGAATTGATCGCGCTTTTTTGCGACGCTGGCTTGCCCCAACCGGAGACGAGCGGCATTTATGCACTTCGCCTTGAACATGAAACGAACTCTCGCAGCCGATTGCTGCTCGAATTCCTCAAGAGCCGCTTTAGCCCAGTCCCGCCGTGGGATCTGGCACTGCGCAGTGAATTACGCTGGTAGTAAGCGTACCCACCATCAGCGTGCTAGTTTCTTATTCAACGAATTCAAGGACCTGCATGAACGCCGATAACAAAGCCTCTGGCGCCGAACTGCTACTGGAGAACCAGGTCTGCTTCGCGCTGCATTCCACCTCGTTATTGATGACGAAGGTGTACAAGCCCTTGCTTCAGGCCCTCAACCTGACTTACCCGCAATACCTGGCGATGCTGGTGTTGTGGGAGCACGATGGTTTGACCGTGGGCGAAATCAGCCAGCACCTGCTCACTGACCCAGGTTCACTGACACCGTTGCTCAAGCGCCTGGAAAGCGAAGGCCTGCTCAAGCGCACCCGCAGCCGTGAAGATGAGCGGGTTGTGCTGGTTCAGCTGACAGACAAAGGGCGCAAGTTGCAGAAGCAGGCTGAAGAAGTGCCTCAGCTGATTATCAAGGCCAGTGGGCGTACCCATGAGGGGCTGCAAAAGCTGCAGGCAGATTTGCTGGCACTGCGCGAGAGCTTGCAGAGGACGTTGTGAGGGGGGACCTTGGGTTGGAGCGGCGCTGCCCAGAGGCGGTGCTGTAAAACCCAGTTTTGCGTGGGATTAACAGTTGGGGCCGCTTCGCGGCCCCAAATAAGCACCAGGCAATAGCGGTGCTTCAGGCTACCCAAGAAGCATTACTTCTTGGAGCGACCCTTGAAGCTGTTGTCGCGGGTGTCGATGTCGATCCACTCGTCGATCTGAATGAAGTCCGCCACCGAGATCTCGGTACCGTTCTTCAGCTTGGCAGGCTTCATCACCTTACCCGAGGTGTCACCGCGCGCGGCGTTCTCAGTGTAGACGACCTGACGGCTGATGGTGGTCGGCAGTTCTACCGATACCAGGCGGCCTTCGAAGAAGACGGCTTCACAGACATCTTCCATGCCTTCTTCGATGTACGGCAGAACGGCTTCGATGTCTTCGGCGTTCAGCTCGTACATGGTGTAGTCGGTGGTGTCCATGAAGGTGTATTCATCACCGTTGATGAACGACAGCGTGGCTTCCTTGCGGTCCAGGATCACGTCGTCCAGCTTGTCGTCCGCACCGTATACGGTTTCGGTCTTGTAGCCGGTCAGCAGGTTCTTGAGCTTGGTCTTCATGATCGCGCTGTTACGGCCCGACTTGGTGAACTCAGCTTTCTGAACCAGCCACGGGTCGTTGTCGATCCGCAGGACGGTACCGGGTTTCAGTTCTTTACCAGTTTTCATTACGCAGTATCCGAATCTGGATGGATTTATAAAAATCGAGGCCGCATATCATAGCGAATTTCCACAAAAGTGTACTAGCGCCTTGGCAAGGTCCGGCCCAGCGGCCTGCTGAGCAGCCCAACAGCGGGCATGCTGCTGCAATTGCGCCCAATATGCGCGGGCCGCGCGCCAGGCCTGCCCCATGTCCTGGTCCATGTTCCAGGCGCGCCACAGCCCGAGCAGGGCAGCTTGCGCCTCGTCCGACAAGCCACGTCGATAAAGCGCCAGGAACGCCTCGAGTTTTTCCCAGTGAGCGTTTTCTTCCTGCACGTAGATGTGCCAAAGCATGGGCTTGGCGGCCCACTGGGCGCGAACGAAGGAATCTTCGCCCCGTACGGCGTTGAAATCGCAGCTCCACAACAGCCGGTCGAAGTCGTCCTGACTGACGAAAGGCAACACCTGCACCGTCAATGACCCGCGCACATGCACATCGCCCGCCTCCAGCTGCGTTACCCCCAGCCACTGCGCAAGCCCGGCGATGCTCCGTCCTTGCGGTACCAGCACATGGCACGCCTGCGGGTCGGTGGCCAGCGCCTGCAACCAGCTGGCAAGCTGCGGATTCTCGTAGGCAAATAGCATGATCAACAGCGCATCTTGCCCAGGCGCCACCCCTAAGGCCTCTAGAAACGTTGCTCGCGCTCGGTTGGACGACTCGAAGGCGTCACGCCTTGGCAGCAGGTCATGCTCGCGAAGCAGTCCACCGGTCTTTTCGGTGAAGCCTGGAAAGAAAAACACCTTGCGCAGCCCGTTTGGCTGCGGTGATGGCAGCCCATGACAACCTTCCACCCAAGGCTCGGCGCTCAGGTATTCAAGGTTCAGCCACACAGGCGGATGGTTACGCGCTCGCATGGCCTGGACAAAAGCGTCGGGCAGTTGGCAGGCGAATGCGCCGATCACCACATCACCCGGCTCCACCGGCACCCAGGTAGGCGACCACTGACGCACCTCTACACCCCGCAGCCATTGCTGCGCCGCCGTGGCATCTGCGCCAGGGCACATGGGCACGAAGGCATTGAGGTCATCAACCCACAAGCGTACGGCCACCTCGTGCTCGGCCACCAGTTGCCGGGCCAGGCGCCAGGTCACACCGATATCGCCGTAGTTGTCCACGACGCTGCAAAAGATGTCCCAAGTGGCTGTCATGCTGGGCTCCCTAACCCGTGCCAAAGCTGCGGATTCTGCGCATAAATTGTCACCAAAGACAGCCGTGGGCGAAAAAAGGCCGGCTTGCATGCAACAATGCGCCAGTGCCCACCTTGCCAGGAAGCAACCATGCCCCGTCGCCGCGAATTGACGATCACACTCAAACCCTTGCCGCTGATACTGAGCATTGCGCTGGGGCTATGGCTGGGCGCCCTGGCCATTGCTGCCAGCCTGTGGCTTGCAGACCAGCTTATGCCCACCCCGGCCGAAGCACCGGCGTCAGCCACCACGCAAGACGCCCCCCACGCCACTACGCCCCCGACCGTCACCCAGCCACCGGACGCCCAGGGCGAAATGTTCGAGCGTTACAAGGACATGCTGCACAAGCAGCAACTGGAACAGGCTGCCGAAGCCGCCCAAGGCAACCCGCGCAACCTCAACAGCCCCAAGTGCCAGTTCTGGTTGCAGCAGAATCGCACGGCCCCTACAGACAAAAGCCAAGCCAACGTGCTGGAGTTCTGTTACTGATCATGAACAAGCCCCACCTGATAGCGCAGATCATCACGGCCCTTGAACACGACCTGGATGTGGTAACCCGGGCAGCGCAGAGCGCCTATGAAGCTGCGACTGCCGAAGAAAACATCGCCGAGAACAAGTACGACACGCTGGGGCTGGAAGCCTCCTACCTGGCCACCGGCCAGGCCCGGCGCAGCGCCGAGATCCGCCAGGCACTGCACACCTACCGGCAACTGAAGCTGCGCGACTACGACCCTCAGCAAGGGGTGCAGGTGAGCCAGGTGGTCACCTTGGAAGATGAACAGGGCCAATGCCGCAGGCTGATCATCGGGCCAGAGGCGGCCGGGCTGAAAATCGGCACGGGCGATGGGATGGTCATGGTGATCACGCCGCGCTCACCTTTGGGGCAACAACTGATGGGCAAGCACATTGACGACGAGGTCTGTCTCAATGCCACACGCTGGACAGTCGTCGAGGTGATCTAGCGCCTGCCCCTCAATCGCCCCCAAGCGCTGCTCCATGAGCTCTAGAAAGGCCCGGGCGGCGGGTGTCGGATGGGCGGACCAGATCGCGTACAGGTGCCGCACAGGCGCATCGAGCAGTTGCACCACGGCCACGCCGTCAAAGCCCTGGGCCACCTGCTCCGGCACTAGGCCGATCGCCATGCCGCGCTGCACGAACTTCTCCACCAGCTGCACATGACCGATCTCGAACTGCACCCGACGGTGCAGCCCTGCCGCCTGGAAAGCCTCGTCGGTCTGCCGACGTGCACCCGTGCCTTCCGGGAAATCCACCAGCACCTCCCGGACCAGGTCGGCGAGTGTCAGTTGCCCGTGTCCGGCCAGGCGATGGGTGGGTGGAAGCACGGCGACGAGTGCTTCCCGAGCCAGCAGGCGATGCTGCACACCCTGCACGCCCTCGCCTTCCCACAAGCCGATGAAACCCACATCCAGTCGGCGTTCGAGCACATCGGCGACCAGCAGTTCGCTCTTTGCCGTGAGCCAACGCACGTCCACATCCGGATAGTGCCCGTGAAAATCGGCAAGCAGATCGACCAGGTCCAGGGCCGTCAGCGAGCTGATTTCGCCAATCGTCAGTCGACCGCGAACCTGGCCACAGGCGGCGGCCACATCGTCGGCGATGCGGCGCGCTGCCTCCACTGCTGGCCGGGCGCTGAGCACGAACGCCTCGCCTGCCGGGGTCAGGCATACCCGGCGCGAGGTGCGCTCGAACAGGCTCACGCCCAGCTGGCCTTCCAGCCTGGCCACCTGATGACTGAGGGCCGACTGCACCACATGGCAGCGCTCGGCGGCACGGGTAAAACTGCCGGTCTCGGCTACGGCCAAGGCGTATTCGAGCTGTTTGAGGTTCATGGATCTATCTGCTTTCACGATCGATGGCGTGAGCACTATACATTGGTGTCATGCATCTCGGATGGCGATAAGCTTTTCCACTTCACTGCCTGTCACGAGAACCCCAATGCACACCCCAACCCTCAGCCGTGCCCTGATTCTGCTGATGGCCACGGCCACTGGCCTGGCCGTGGCCAGCAATTACTACGCTCAACCCCTGCTGCACAGCATCGCCCAGCAGTTCGGCCTGAGCACTGCCAGCGCCGGCAGCATCGTGATTGCCGCGCAGCTCAGCTACGGGGCCGGTCTGTTGCTGCTGGCACCGCTGGGCGATCTGTTCGAACAACGCCGGCTGATCACCGTGATGACCGTGATCGCCACGCTTGGCCTGGTCATCAGTGCCTGTGCCCCCAGCCTGCCCTGGTTGATACTGGGCACCACGTTGACCGGGTTGTTTTCCGTGGTGGCGCAGATCCTGGTGCCCATGGCCGCCTCGCTGAGCGAGCCCAATCAACGGGGGCGTGCCATCGGCACCTTGATGAGCGGCCTGTTGCTGGGCATCTTGCTGGCGCGTACGGCCGCAGGCTTCATGGCCGAACTGGGCGGGTGGCGCAGCATCTACGTGCTGGCTGCGGTGCTGATGGGTATCACGGCCCTGGCCCTGCACCGTAGCCTGCCGGAGCATCACAGCCATGCAGGCCTGCGGTATCCGGCCCTGATTGGCTCCGTGTTTCGCCTGTTCATCGAAGAGCCGGTGCTGCGCCTGCGCTCGCTGCTGGGCCTGCTGGCGTTCAGCCTGTTCGCGCTGTTCTGGACGCCCCTGGCATTTCTGCTGGCCAACGAGCCTTATCACTACTCCGACGCGGTGATCGGCCTGTTCGGCCTGGCGGGTGCGGCCGGGGCGCTTTCGGCCAACTGGGCCGGGCGGCTGGCTGACCATGGCAAGGGCTCGCTGGGGACCACGGTGGGGCTGGTGGTCTTGCTGCTGTCCTGGGTACCGCTGGGCTTTGCCGAGCAGTCCTTGCTGGCCTTGCTGCTGGGCGTGCTGATGCTCGACCTGGCCGTGCAGCTGGTGCATGTGAGCAACCAGAACGCGGTTATCGCCCTACGCCCCGAAGCGCGGACCCGTCTGAACGCGGGCTATATCACATGCTATTTCATCGGTGGCGCCCTGGGGTCGCTGCTGGGCACGCAACTGTTCCAGCGCCAGGGCTGGCCAGGCATCGTGCTGGCAGGCCTGGTGATTGGTGCGTTGGCGTTGATCGTTTGGTGGGTAGCCGCGCGTAAAGCCAAACCCGAAGCCTTGGTGCGCCAGTAGCCGTGCCTACGGGGGCTGCTTGGCGCGCCCCGCCCTAAGACGCCCCCAAGGCTTTTGTCTGCGCCCATCACCTGAAGCGACTGATACTATGCGGGCTTTTTCACAGCCTGTGCCGCGCCTTCAGGAGCCCCACGCATGCCCCCGCCTCATCCTCGCTTGCCCCTTGGCCTTTTAAGCCTGGGCTTGGCCCTGCAATGCCCTGCGGCGTTCGCAGCCCAAGGGGTGCAACTGGACCCGCTTGAGGTATCCGATACCTACGGCAACGATGGCTACCAGGCACGTGAAGCTGCCGTGGGCAGTTTTCAGGCTGCACCCCTGCTTGACACCCCGGCATCGATCAGCGTCTTCAGCCAGCCTTTGCTGGAAGATCGGCAGGTACGCCTGCTCAGCGAAGTGCTGCAAGGCGACGCTTCGGTGGGGGAAAGCTACGCACCGGTCGGGTACTACGAGAACTTCAACGTGCGCGGCTTCGAGCTCAACGCCGCCAGCAGCTACCGCCTCAACGGCCACACCCTTGTCGGCGAGCAGAACGTGGCCCTGGAGAACAAGCAGCAGGTGGAACTGCTCAAGGGTCTGTCGGGGCTGCAAAGCGGCGTGTCGGCGCCCGGCGGCCTGGTCAACTATGTGACCAAGCGGGCCGAGCCCGTGCGCCGGGTCACGGTGTCCACCAACGAGCAGGGCGAACGTTACCTGGCCACCGACGTCGGCGGCTGGTTCGGCGACCAGCAGCAGTTTGGCCTGCGCGTGAACCTGGCGCATGAGGACATCCGTTCCTATGTCGCGCATGCCGACGGCCAGCGTGATTTCGCGGCGCTGGCGTTTGACTGGCAGATCAGCCCGGACGCCACCTTGCAATTGGATGCCGATTACCAGCACCGCCAGCAACGCTCGGTACCGGGTTATCAGCTGCTGGGCGGCACGCGCCTGCCTCACGACGTGGACCCCAAGGACCGCCTGGCCTACCAGCAGTGGGCCAAGCCTGTGCAAACCGATTCGCTGAACCTGGGCGGGCGCCTGGAGTACCGCTTCAGCGAGGCCTGGACAGGCACCGTCAGCGCCTCACGCAGCCAGGCGGTGATCGACGACTACAGTGCCTTTGCCTGGGGGTCGGGCGAAGGCGCCTTTTTCAGCAGTGCCGGCGACTACGACATCTATGATTTTCGCAGCCCCGACGACACCCGGCGTATCGACGAAGCGCAGGCCACGCTCGATGGGCGCTTCGATGCGCTGGGCCTAGGCCACGCGTTGACCCTGGGCACCAGCGCCCAGCGCCGTACACTGGACCTGCGCCCGTACTACAACGTGTGGCTCGGCACCGGCACCCTGGGCGAAGTCGCGCCTGCCCTTCCCCCCTCAGATCAACCCGTCGGCGCCAGCGAAAGGCGCCTGGACAGCCGCCAGTACGGGCTCTTCGTCACTGACCGGGTGACGTTCAATGAAGACTGGCAAGCCATACTGGGCGCCCGGGAAGTGCGTCTGGATGAACGCACCTGGGACGAAACCGGCACTGCCGGGCGGCACACTCGCCAATATCAACTGCTGCCCAACGCAGCGCTGGTCTACAAACCTGCGCCAGACACCACCCTTTATGCCAGTTATGCCAAAGGGCTTTCGGCGGGCGGCACTGCACCTTGGTTTACCCAAAACGCTGCGCAGATCCTTGCCCCTACCCTCTCGCGCCAGCTGGAAGTGGGCCTCAAGCATGACTGGGAGGCGCTGAGCGTGAGCGCTGCGTTGTTCCAGATTCGTCAGGCGTACCAGTACGCGCGCCCTGACGGCGACGGCGTCTTCACCTATGTGCAGCAAGGCCAGCAGAAAAACACAGGGCTGGAACTCGGGGCCAGCGGTTGGGTGACATCCAACTTACAATTGCAGGCCAGCGCGGCCGCCATTCGTGCGCGGGTGGTGGGCAGCGGCACCGCTGAGCGTGAGGGGCATCAGGCCATCAACGTGCCAAGGTTCCGGGTAGCCCTGCAGGCGCAGTACAGCCTGCCTGTGCCAGGGCTGGCGCTCTTGGGCGGGGTCCGCTACAGCGCCCGCAAGTACGCCGACCATACAGGCAACGTGGCGGTGGGCGGGTATACCGTGTTCGACCTGGGCGGGCGCTACCAGACGCGCGTCGGGGGGTATGACACGGCTCTGCGGCTGACAGTGGACAACGTCTTCGACAAACGTTACTGGCGGGATGTGGGGGATTATCTGGGGGATAACTACCTGTTCCAGGGGGCGCCGCGTACGGCACGGTTATCGGCTTCGGTGAGTTTTTGAGTTGTAGTGGGGTGAGTGGGATTACTAG
>NZ_JBICKJ010000004.1:0-915 GCF_043104125.1 Pseudomonas sp. xss_4 | reverse complement strand
CTGCTCGAAGTTGCCACCCGTGGCGCTGTCGATGGTCACGCTAACGGTGGAGCCGTTGTTGTAGACGTCGTTGGCCGGGGTTTGGAAGTCGATGCTGCCCTGGGTCTTGCCTGCTTCAACGGTGATGACCTGTCCGTTGGACAGGGTTACGGTGACCGGCGTCTGAGCCGGATTGGTCAGGGTCACGGTGTAGGTGATGACACCGCCTTCGGTGACTGAAGGACTCGCGGTCAGGGTCGCGGTAGTGGTATCGATCGAATCGTTGATCGTGGTAACCGCTGGCGTCGGGTTAGGCGTCAGCTGTTCGAAGTTACCGCCCGTGGCGCTGTCGATGGTCACGCTAACGGTCGAGCCGTTGTTGTAGACGTCGTTGGCCGGGGTCTGGAAGTCGATGCTGCCCTGGGTCTTGCCTGCTTCAACGGTGATGACCTGACCGTTGGACAGGGTCACGGTCACCGGGGTCTGCGCCGGGTTGGTCAGGGTCACGGTGTAAGTAATCACACCGCCTTCGGTCACGCTCGGCGAAGCCGTCAGCGTGGCAGTGGTCGTGTCGATCGAATCATTGATCGTCGTTACAGCTGGCGTCGGATTAGGCGTCAGCTGCTCGAAGTTGCCGCCCGTGGCGCTGTCGATGGTCACGCTAACGGGCGCACCGTTGTTGTTATAGACGTCGTTCGCCGGGGTCTGGAAGTCGATGCTGCCCTGGGTCTTGCCTGCTTCAACGGTGATGACCTGGCCATTGGACAGGGTCACGGTAACTGGGGTTTGAGCCGGGTTGGTCAGCGTGACGGTGTAAGTGATCACGCCACCTTCGGTCACGCTTGGCGAAGCCGTCAGCGTAGCAGTGGTGGTGTCGATCGAGTCATTAATCGTAGTAACGGCAGCCGCTGGATTTGGGGTCAGCTGTTCGAAGTT
>NZ_JBICKJ010000049.1:0-41847 GCF_043104125.1 Pseudomonas sp. xss_4 | reverse complement strand
GTGATCGGCTTGTTGGAATTGGCGCTCGAGGACAGTCGCGACGGTCGATGCGATACCCACATGCTCGAGACCGCGCATGAGTCAGCACTGGGTCTGCTAGCGCTGATAGGCGATATTCTTGATATTTCCAGGATCGAATCAGGCCACATCAGTTTGCAGCCGACCCCTACCGACCTGGTGGACTTGGTGCGCGCTACCGTTCGCGTCTTCGAGGGCAATGCGAGGGCCAAGGGCCTTGAGCTTGCCTGTGACCTACCCACCGAACCTATGTGGGTTCAGGTAGATGCTGCGCGCCTGAAGCAGGTGCTGTCGAACCTGATCAGCAATGCGATCAAGTTCACCGACCGTGGTGAAGTCCACACCTCGATGCACACGTCGTTGCAAGGAGAACGCCAGTGCGTCGAGCTTTGTGTCCGCGACTCGGGTATTGGCATAAGTCCTGCGGACCAGGCGCGTCTGTTCAATGCATTCGTTCAGGTCGACGGGCCCCGTGCGCGCCAGGGTACCGGGCTGGGTCTTGTCATTAGCCGGGCTCTTGCCGAGCTCATGGGCGGTACGCTGACGCTGCAAAGTGTCGAAGGCGTGGGCACCAAGGTACAGATCGTGGTGGCCCTGCCCCAGTGCGCCCCTGAGCTCAGTGCCGACAAGCAGGACTCAGCCACGGACCTTGACGTTTGCACGATGAACGTTCTGGTCGTGGACGACTATCCGGCTAACCTGCTGTTGCTTGACCGCCAATTGCGCGCACTGGGGCATCAGGTGACCCAGGCGCAGAACGGCGAAATCGCGCTGCAACTGTGGCGTGAAGCGCACTTTGACGTGGTGATCACCGACTGCAGCATGCCTGTGATGGACGGTCACGAACTGGCTCGCCGTATCCGTGCTCAAGAACGCCGGCAAGGATTGTCGCCCGTAACGATTCTAGGGGTGACCGCCAATGCCCAGGCCGAGGAGCGGGAGCGATGCCTGGCCAGCGGAATGAATGACTGCCTGTTCAAGCCTATCGGCCTGCACGGCCTCAAAGCACACCTGCCCCAGTTGGCTGGCAAGCCGCAAGCAGCCCCTGCACCTGCCCGGCCCGTTGGCTTGAACCTGGCCGAATTACGTCACTTGACCCGCGACGACGACGATTTGATCCGGCATCTGATCGAGCAGTTGTCGCAAAGCGTGGCCGAAGACCTTTCAACGCTGCGTACGC
This sequence comes from Pseudomonas sp. xss_4, assembly GCF_043104125.1. NCBI lineage: Bacteria > Pseudomonadati > Pseudomonadota > Gammaproteobacteria > Pseudomonadales > Pseudomonadaceae > Pseudomonas > Pseudomonas sp. xss_4. The sequence goes on along the minus strand of NZ_JBICKJ010000049.1, from coordinate 40,649 downwards.
TTGACGGGCGAGCCTCGGATGGCGCACTCAAGGCGTTGGCTCACCGTATCAAGGGTGGGGCCAAAATGCTCAAGGTACGTCACCTGGTTGCCGACTGCGAAGCGCTCGAGCAGGCGCTTGCAGCAGGTGGTCCTGTAGACGACTTGCGTCGCGTACTCCAGGACACCCTGCAAGTGCTGCTGCAAGACCTGATTGCCACCTTGGAGACCATGCCCAAACCACCAGAGCGGAACTGAAGCGGTCGCATCACTTGGGTGTTGAATCTCAGGAGCTTTCTCGCACCATCAACTCAAACCCCAGGTCCTGCCGGGCTGGCGTGACGGCTTTGCCATCGAGCAGCGTCAACAATGCCTGGGCGGCGACCCGCCCCACCGCAGCCCTTGGCGTGCGAATGGAAGTAAGCCTGGGCACCATGTGCGCCGAAGCCGGCAGATCGTTGAAGCCAACCATGGCAACCTGCTGCGGGACATTGATGCCCTGGCGCAGCGCTTGAAGCACAGCGCCCTGGGCGAGGTCATCGTTGCAAAAGAAGATACCGTCCACTGCCGGCGCCTGCCTGATCAGGCGGCTGAACAGCTCACCGCCGAGTGCGATGGACGACGGTGCTGGGGTCAGGACCTCTCGCTCGGCCGCGTGCAACCCAGCTTCGGCCAACGCCTGACGAAAGCCCTCGGCCCGCTGCATGACCCGGGGATCGAGCTGTGCCGCAATGAATCCAGGCCGTGTGCAACCACGTTCGATCAGGTGTTGAGCCGCGGCCCGGCCCGCTTGGTGCTGGGAAAAGCCTACCGCCAACGCGTCGGCATCCCCATCCAGTTCCATCATGTGAACGCAGGGGACGCCACTGGCCGTGAGCATCTGACGTGAAGCGTCAGTGCGATCGAAACCCGTCAGCAGCATCCCACAGGGCTGATAGGCCAGATAGTTGCGGATGAGGTTTTCTTCCTCGGCGGTATCGTAGTGGTAGTTGCCGATCAGCACCTCCAGCGCTCGTGGGCGCATCACATCATGGATGGCTTCGAGGGTGTCGATGAACAACTGGTTGGACAGTGACGGTATGAGCACCACGACCGAGTGGCTGCGGGCAGAAGCCAAAGCCCGGGCGGCTGGATTGGCCACGTAGCCAAGGGTCGTGGCCGCAGCCATGACCTTGGCAGCGAGTTCAGGGGCCACGGTCGTGACGCCGCGCAAGGCCCGGGATGCAGTTATGGGGGAAACCCCGGACATTCTGGCGACTTCAGCCAGGGTGGGACGACCAGTAGTGCGCGAACCAATGCGGACCATAATGTTGTAATTTTACTACTTGCAAGGACTGGGAACGGCCTCTAAGGTAGCGCTGTCTCAGGACGTAGGCAACGGCTGTTTGCACGTTGCCCTCAGGTGATTGCCGCACGGCGTCCATACTGCGTAAGCACAAGATCAATAACACTGGGGAGACTGCGCTGCCAGAGCTTAAGACAGCGCTGTCCCACCCTGCAGGAGGTACAGATGAATTCCCCACTGCCCGCCATCGTGGTCATGGGTGTGGCCGGCTGCGGCAAGAGCTGCATCGCATCGGCCATCGCCGCCTACAGCGGCGGGCACCTGATCGAAGGTGACGCTTTTCACCCGCAGGCCAATATCGACAAGATGAGCGCCGGTATCCCCCTGGATGACAATGACCGTGCTGGTTGGCTGGTCCGTCTGGGCGAGGAAATGCAAGCGATAAGTCAGGCCGGCACTCGACCGATTCTCACCTGTTCCGCACTCAAGCGCAGCTACCGCGACACGCTGCGTTGCGCGATGCCTGGGCTGATGTTCGTCTTTCTTGAGCTCACCCCTGACCAGGCTAAGCAAAGGGTTCTGGCGCGACCAGGGCATTTCATGCCGGCTAGCCTCATCCAGAGCCAGTTCGCCGCCCTTGAGCCACCCTACGATGAACCGCTTACCCTGACACTGGATGCCACCCAGCCGATCGTTGCGCTCGCCGAGGCGGTAGACGGCTGGCTCAAGCGCTGCGCCGAGCACAGTGTTGCGCAGACTGCCTGAGCCTACTCGCACTTCGCATCGCCAAGACAGCGCTGTCTTACCAACGACTTACCCACCAAGCTCCGCCAAAAACAACGATAAGACCGAGGCCTACACACCATGTTCGGACTGGCTACTGATACCTTCCTGCTCCTCGACGCGTTGGTTACCATCGTCGGGCTGATTCTGCTTATCACCCATTTCAAGGTGCACCCCTTCGTCGCCCTCACCCTGGCTGCCGGTTTCCTTGGCCTGACCTCTGGCATGCCGGTAGCCAAGGTCATGAAGTCGTTCCAGGACGGCTTCGGAGGCGTGCTGGGGTTCGTCGGCATCGTGCTCGCACTGGGGACGATGCTGGGCAAGCTGATGGCCGATTCCGGCGGGGCTGACCAGATCGCTCAAACCCTGATCAGGGCCTTTGGCAAGAAGAACGTGCATTGGGCGATGATGTTCGCTGCCTTTCTGGTGGGTATTCCGCTGTTCTTCGAGATCGGTTTCGTCCTGCTCATCCCCCTGGTCTTCATCGTCGCGCGGCGCTCCGGGGTCTCGCTGATCAAGATCGGTATCCCTTTGCTGGCAGGCCTATCGGTCGTGCACGGCCTGGTACCGCCGCACCCAGGGCCGTTGCTGGCCATCGGCATCTTCCACGCCGACATCGGCAAGACCATCTTCTATGGCCTGATCGTGGCCCTGCCCACAGCCATTATCGCCGGCCCCCTGTTCGGCAACTTCATCTCGCGCTATATCCCCGGGCACCCTTCCCAGGAGCTGATGGACCAGATCGCCAAGGAATCGGACCAGGCCAACCTGCCGAGCTTCAGCGTCACCTTGATTACCGTGTTGCTGCCGGTGGTACTGATGCTGCTCAAGACCTTCGCCGACGTGGTGCTGCCTGCCGAGCACATCGTGCGCCAATGGATGGACCTGATCGGGCACCCTATCACTGCATTGCTCGCCGCCTTGCTGCTGGCGTTCTACACCTTTGGCTCGGCGCGCGGTTTCAATCGCCAACAGATCATGAAGATGCTCGATCACAGCCTCGCGCCCACGGCTGCGATTGTCCTGATTGTTGGCGCCGGCGGCGGCTTCAAGCAAATGCTGGTCGATACTGGCGTTGGCAACGTGATCGGGCAAATGGCTGTGCAAGCCGAGATCTCGCCGATTCTGCTAGCCTGGTTGGTCGCTGCGGTCATTCGAATCGCCACGGGGTCTGCCACCGTGGCGACCATTACCGGCGCAGGGATCGTGGCACCTGTGATCGACCTGGTGCCTGGGGTGAACCGTGAACTGCTGGTGCTGGCGACCGGTGCCGGGTCGCTGATTCTGTCCCATGTCAACGATGCCGGGTTCTGGCTGGTCAAGCAGTACTTCAACATGACCGTGGCCGAGACCTTCAAAACCTGGAGCATGATGGAGACCCTGCTGTCAGTGGTCGGCATCGTGTTCATCATGGCGCTGTCGCTGGTGGTGTGACCGTTGATCGGGGTGCTGGCACTTTGAACTGCCGGGCAAGGCCAAAAGGTTACGAACCTGCCCTGCCCGTCGCTAAGGAGATTGCCATGAATCGCCCCAGCATCCTGCTGCTTGCCCTGCTCGCCTCACCCCTGGCCCTCGCTGCCGGGACCGGGCCTACTTACCCGGATGACCCACACAACCAGGCACCCAAGCCAGGCGCAGACAGCACGCTCAACCCGATTGAAAAGCCTATGCCCCGTGATACGGATCCAAGGCTACAGGGCAACGATCCAGACAGCCCGCCAGCCCAGCAGAACGACAACCAGGATTTACCAGGCATGGACGGCACTGGCTCGGAAGGCACAACCGGCAAGGGTGCAAGCCAGCCCTGATCTGTTGGGGGCGCCTGTAGCGCCCCATCGCAGCTGCCGTATCGCCAGAAGGCGATAAGCGACGGGTTCATATCATTCGCCATGATATTAACCTTCAGCCCATTCGATTCGTTCCCTGCGCGCAACACACTCACACTCCGCCCATTCCTAATATATTGGCGGAGTTCTCCATGGAGCAGTCACTCAAACCTTTCGGCGTCCCACTTGCAGCCCTTGCAGTGGTAGCGCTCGGCGCTTGCAGCAAAACCCCCGATGCCGCGCAGGCCCCGGCGGCTCCAAAGGTCACCGTGGCCAAGGTGATCGAGCAGCCGATCAACGAATGGGACGAGTTCACCGGGCGCCTGGAAGCGCCGGAAACCGTCGAGGTGCGCCCCCGTGTCTCGGGTCAGATCGACCAGGTGGCGTTCACCGAAGGCGCCCAGGTGCGCAAAGGTGACCTGCTGTTCCAGATCGACCCACGGCCGTTCCAGGCCGAGGTCCGCCGCCTTGAGGCCCAACTGCAGCAAGCCAAGGCCAGTGCCATTCGAAGCGCCAGCGAAGCCCGCCGGGGCGAGCGGCTACGAGACAGCAATGCCATCTCCGCCGAACTGGCAGAATCACGCAACAGCGCTGCGGCCGAAGCACGCGCCGGCGTAGATGCCATCCAGGCGCAACTTGACCTGGCACGTCTGAACCTGAGCTTCACCCGGGTCACCTCCCCTATCAACGGCCGCGTGAGCCGCGCGCAGTTCACCGCCGGCAACATCGTCACTGCCGACGTTACGCCTCTGACCAGCGTGGTCTCCACCGACAAGGTGTACGCCTATTTCGATGCTGACGAACGCGTTTACCTCAAGTACACGCAGCTGGCCCGCCAAGGCCAGCGCGGGCAAAGCACACCGGTCTACCTGGGCCTGACCAACGAGACTGGCAACCCGCATCTAGGGCAGATGAACTTCGTCGACAACCAGGTCAACCCACGCACCGGCACCATTCGTGGCCGGGCCGTGTTCGACAACAAGCGCGGTGAATTCACCCCTGGCCTGTATGCACGCCTGAAACTGGTCGGCAGCGCACAGTACGATGCTGTGCTGATCAACGATGAAGCGGTGGGCACCGATCTGGGCAAGAAGTTCGTGCTGGTCATGGACAAGGACAACAAGGCGGCCTACCGCGCTGTCGAGCTGGGGCCAAAGCTCGAGGGCTTGCGCATCGTGCGCAGCGGGCTAGCCAAGGACGATCGCATCGTCGTCAGGGGCCTGCAGCGCGTGCGCCCGGGCTCTCAGGTCACTCCTGAAGAAGCGCCCATGGCCAGCGAGCAGACACTGGCCGCACTCGCCCAGCAACGTCAGGCGCTGGAAGCGAGCACCGGCACAGCCAAAGTGGCCGGCACCACCAACCAGGGCGCCAGCGCCCCTGCGCCGCGCGGTTGAGGAACCCCACCGATGAACTTCTCCAAATTCTTCATCACACGGCCCATCTTCGCGGCGGTGCTGTCACTGGTGCTGCTGATCGCCGGCTCCATATCGCTGTTCCAGTTGCCCATTAGCGAATACCCCGAAGTCGTACCGCCCACGGTCGTCGTGCGCGCCAACTTCCCGGGTGCCAACCCCAAGGTCATCGGCGAAACCGTCGCCGCACCCCTGGAGCAAGCCATCACCGGGGTCGAGAACATGCTCTACATGTCTTCGCAGTCCACCGCCGATGGCAAGCTGACCCTGACCATCACCTTCGCCTTGGGGACCGATCTGGACAATGCCCAGGTACAGGTGCAGAACCGTGTGACCCGCACGCAGCCCAAGCTGCCCGAGGAAGTGACCCGTATCGGTATCACGGTGGACAAGGCCTCGCCCGACCTGACCATGGTCGTGCACCTGACCTCACCGGACAACCGCTATGACATGCTCTACCTGTCCAACTACGCCATCTTGAACATCAAGGACGAGCTGGCGCGGCTAGGCGGTGTGGGTGATGTGCAACTGTTTGGCATGGGCGATTATTCTTTGCGCGTGTGGCTGGACCCTAACAAGACCGCCTCGCGCAACCTGACGGCCACCGATGTGGTTACCGCGATTCGCGAGCAGAACCGCCAGGTGGCTGCGGGACAGCTGGGCGCTCCGCCCGCACCAGGCTCCACCAGCTTCCAGCTCTCGATCAACACCCAGGGTCGCCTGGTCAATGAGGAAGAATTCGAGAACATCATCATCCGGGCCGGCGCGGACGGTGAAATCACGCGCCTGAAGGATATCGCTCGCGTCGAACTGGGCTCCAGCCAGTACGCCCTGCGCTCGCTGCTAAACAACCAGCCCGCCGTGGCCATCCCGATCTTCCAGCGCCCAGGCTCGAACGCCATCGAGATCTCCGATGAAGTGCGCGCGAAGATGGCGGAATTGAAGAAAGACTTCCCCGAAGGCATGGACTACAGCATCGTCTACGACCCCACCGTGTTCGTGCGCGGCTCGATCGAGGCGGTGGTGCACACGCTGTTCGAAGCACTGGTGTTAGTCGTGCTGGTGGTCATCCTGTTCCTGCAGACCTGGCGCGCATCGATCATTCCGTTGCTGGCCGTGCCGGTATCGCTGATCGGCACCTTTGCCGTGATGCACCTGTTCGGCTTCTCGCTCAACGCCCTTTCCTTGTTCGGATTAGTGTTGGCAATCGGCATCGTGGTCGATGACGCCATCGTGGTGGTGGAAAACGTCGAGCGCAACATCGGGCTGGGCCTCAAACCGCTCGAGGCCACGCAAAAAGCCATGAGCGAGGTGACAGGCCCGATCATCGCCACCGCCTTGGTGTTGTGCGCGGTGTTCGTCCCTGCAGCGTTCATCTCGGGGCTGACCGGGCAGTTCTACAAGCAGTTTGCCCTGACCATTGCGATCTCTACGGTGATCTCGGCGTTCAACTCGCTGACACTGTCCCCTGCCTTGGCGGCGGTGTTGCTCAAAGACCATCATGCACCCCGGGACACCTTCTCGCGGCTGCTGGACAAGTTGCTGGGCAGCTGGCTTTTTGCGCCGTTCAATCGCTTCTTCGACCGCGCCAGCCATCGCTACGTAGGCGGTGTTCGCCGAGTGATTCGCTCCAGTGGCATCGCGCTATTCGTCTATGCCGGTTTGATGGGCCTGACCTACCTGGGTTTCTCCTCCACGCCAACGGGTTTCGTACCTGCCCAGGATAAGCAATACCTGGTGGCTTTCGCCCAGCTGCCAGATGCCGCCAGCCTTGACCGCACCGAAGCGGTGATCAAGCGCATGAGCGAGATTGCCCTCAAGCAACCGGGCGTGGCGGACTCTGTCGCGTTCCCGGGCCTTTCGATCAACGGCTTCACCAACAGCCCCAACAGCGGCATCGTGTTCACTCCCCTCAAGCCCTTCGACGAACGCAAGGACCCCAGCCAGTCGGCAGCTGCCATCGCCGCGGCGTTGAACGCCCAGTTCGCGGACATTCAGGACGCCTACATCGCGATCTTCCCGCCGCCGCCCGTGCAAGGTCTGGGTACCATCGGTGGCTTCCGCCTGCAGATTGAGGACCGTGGCAACCTGGGTTACGAAGCGCTGTACAAGGAAACCCAGAACATCATTGCCAAGAGCCATGAGGTGCCAGAGCTCGCGGGCCTGTTCACCAGCTACCAGGTCAATGTGCCGCAGGTCGACGCGGCCATTGATCGCGAGAAAGCCAAGACCCACGGCGTGGCCATCAACGATATCTTCGACACCCTGCAGGTGTACCTGGGGTCGCTGTACACCAACGACTTCAACCGGTTCGGACGTACCTACCAGGTCAACGTGCAGGCCGAGCAGCAGTTCCGACTCGACGCCGAGCAGATCGGCCAACTGAAGGTGCGCAACAACCGGGGCGAGATGATCCCACTGGCCACGTTCCTCAAGGTTACCGACACCTCCGGGCCCGACCGCGTGATGCACTATAACGGCTTCATCACCGCGGAAATCAATGGCGCAGCGGCGCCCGGATACAGTTCAGGCCAGGCCGAAGCAGCCATCGAGAAACTTCTGAAGCAGGAACTGCCCAACGGCATGACCTTCGAGTGGACGGACCTGACCTACCAGCAGATCCTCTCGGGCAACACTGCGCTGTTCGTGTTCCCGTTGTGCGTGCTGTTGGCGTTCCTGGTACTGGCCGCCCAGTACGAGAGCTGGAGCCTGCCCTTGGCCGTGATCCTGATCGTGCCGATGACGCTGCTCTCGGCCATCACCGGGGTCATTGTCTCGGGAGGCGACAACAACATATTCACCCAGATCGGGCTCATCGTCCTGGTGGGGCTTGCCTGCAAGAACGCCATCCTGATCGTCGAGTTCGCCAAGGACGAGCAAGCCAAAGGCCTCGATCCCCTGGCTGCGGTGCTCGAAGCCTGCCGTCTGCGCTTGCGCCCGATCCTGATGACGTCCATCGCGTTCATCATGGGTGTCGTACCGCTGGTGTTCAGCTCGGGCGCGGGCTCGGAGATGCGTCATGCCATGGGCGTGGCGGTGTTCTCCGGGATGATCGGCGTCACGGTGTTCGGCCTGTTCCTGACGCCGGTGTTCTTCTTCCTGATCCGCCGTTTTGTCGAGCGACGTCAGGCCCGCAAGGCCGAGCGCGTCCATCCGCTGGAGAACCCTGCATGAATCTGTTCAAACACCTGACACCGAGCCTGCTCAGCCTGGCCCTGGCGGCTTGCGCGGTGGGACCTGATTACCAGGCTCCGGCCACTGCTCCAGCCCAGCTGGAGGTCGACGCCCAAGCCAAGGCCTATGACCGCACCCATTTCGAAAGCCTGTGGTGGAAACAGTTCGACGACCCTACCCTGAACCAACTGGTGCAGGCCTCGTTGGAGGGCAACCGAGATCTACGGGTCGCTTTCGCACGGCTTAAGTCCGCCAGGGCAATACGGGACGATGCCGAAAACGATCAGTTCCCGGTCGTGACAAGCCGTGCCAGCAGTGAAGTGGGTAAAGGCCAAGTGCCTGGCCAGACCGACCACCGAGTCAATGCCGAGCGCTATGACTTGGGCTTGGATATGGCATGGGAAGTCGACCTGTTCGGGCGAATTTCCCGCCAGATCGAAGCCAGCCAGGCTCAGGAAGCGGCAGCGGCGGCCGACCTTCAGCAACTTCAGGTCAGTCTCATCGCCGAGCTGGTCGACGCTTATGGCCAGCTGCGCGGCGCACAACTGCGTGAACACATTGCCTTGGCTAACCTCAAGACGCAGCAACAGTCACGTACCATCACTGAAACGTTGCGCGATGCCGGGGTGGGTAATGAACTGGACGTGGTGCGGGCCGACGCGCGCCTGGCAGGGGTTGAAGCCAGTGTGCCGCAGTTGCAGGCTCAACAGGCCAGATCGCGGCATCGCATCGCCACCTTGCTGGGCCGTCGGCCTGACGCAATCGGTGTGGACCTTTCGCCCAAGGCCCTGCCAGCCATTGCCAAATCCCTGCCTGTAGGCGATCCGGGTGAACTGCTGCGCCGCCGTCCGGACATCCGCAGCGCCGAACGCCAGCTTGCTGCGGCCACCGCCAACGTCGGGGTGGCGACGGCAGATCTGTTTCCCCGGGTGAGCCTTAGCGGTTTCCTGGGCTTCACCGCAGCGCGCGGCTCTCAGCTCGGCTCCTCGGCAGCGGGCGCCTGGGGGTTGGGCCCCAGCATTACCTGGGCGGCGTTTGACCTGGGTAGCGTGAGGGCACGGCTGCGCGGCGCCAAGGCCGACGCGCAAGGCGCGCTGGCCAAGTATGAGCAGCAGGTACTGTTGGCGCTGGAAGAGTCGGCCAACGCGTTCAGCGACTACGACAAGATCCAGCAGCGCCTGCTGTCGCTGATGCGTCAGAGCGAAGCCAGCCGCAAGGCGGCCGACCTGGCGTCGATCCGCTACCGCGAGGGGTCAGTCGATTATCTGGTGCTGCTCGATGCCGAGCGCGAGCGCCTGAGTGCGGAAGATGCGCAGGCGCTAGGCGAGGTGGACCTCTATCGAGGAATCGTTTCGATCTACAAGGCACTCGGTGGCGGCTGGCAACCCGACACGGTGGCCAGTTCGCACTGAGCAGCCCCACAGGCTCCTTTGGTGGGTCCATGACCGACCGTTTGCCCCGCCGATTCAGTTCTGCGGGGCTTTTTTTGCTCAGGCTTGGGGTTTCACGCCCAGCCCGCCACACGCGTGCCCAGCCCCGGTTGCATTTGCCCGTAGGCTGGCCCAAGCTTTGCCACTCCTGACACACGGACCGTCCGATGCCAAGACGTACCCGCTACCTGATTGCACTGCTAGCGTTGATGATGCTGTCAGCGCTGTTCGGCTATCTGTGGCGCGACGTGGAGCCTGAACAGCCAGCCCTGCCCCCGCACAGTTACGTGAAGGCACTGCGCCAGGCCCATGACGGTCAGCCCGGCGCTGCACGGGTCTTGTACCAACAGCTGCAGCGCCGTGACCTACCGGCCATCCGCCGAGCGGCCCTGTATGCCGAGCTCCCCAACTACCCGTCTGCGCAAGCCTTCAAGCTGGCCCAGGCAGACCTGAACCATGCCGATGCCATCGTACGCCGCGCCGCCGTGTCCGCGATCAGCCGCCTGCTGCCTGGGCCTCAGCGGAGCCTGGTACTTGGCCCCCTGCTCGAAGACAGCGATCAGAGCGTTCGTTTTGCGGCCGTAGGGGCGCTGCTGGGCGTGGACCCTGACAGCATGGGCCTTTACATCCGCGCCTTGCACCAAGCCATTCAAGCGCAGGAACAGGTTCTGCTCGCCCAGCCCCAGGACGTCGATGCTCAGGTCCAGCTTGCCCGCCTGTACCTGCACGAGGACGAGTATGCCAAGGCGGGCGCTGCCATCGAGCGGGCATTGGCAGGCGATGACAGTAACCTCGATGCCGTGGCGTTGAAGGTGACCTTGCTTGAGCGCCAAGGGGCGCAGGATGCTTCACGTCAGGTGCTGGCCGATGCGCTGGCAGCAAACCCCGATTCGGCGTTCTTGCAGCATGAGCTCGGCCGTTGGCTGATTCGTCACGACCAGCAGGAGTACGCACTGCTGGCGCTGTCACGGGCGGTGGAACTAGAGCCGGAGAATGCCGAGTATCGTCTGAGCCTTGCCAAGACCCTGCATGATCTTGAGCAACTGGATGCGGCCCAAAGGCAGTTGGAAGCCATTCTGAGCAGGACGCCCGCCAATCGGCAAGCCAGAGTCCTGCTGATCGAGTACTGGAAAGAGTCCGGGCAGTTGCAGAATGTGCAGGTGCTGCTCGCCGAACTCGAGCGCCAGAACCCGGATGATCCTTATCTGCAGAAAGACCTTTAGGCATACGGCAGCCCCGTATCAGTTGTCGATCATCTCCAGTACCTGCTCCACCAGCTGCGCCAGCTGGAACGGCTTGCGCAGAAGTGCCGTTCCGGGCTGTTGAATGGAGTCTGACTCGATCTCTTGCAGGGCATAGCCTGTGATGAACAGAATTTTTTGTTCGGGCTTGAGCATGCGCATGGCCCTGGCCACTTGCCTGCCACTGAAGCTGCCGGGTAACCCGATGTCGGTAACCACCAGATCGAACGGCTCATCCTGGCGAAAGCGCTGCAGAGCGCTATTGGCATCTGCGGCATCGGTGACATCGAAGCCAGATTCAAGCAAATATTCGCGCATCACCGTACGCAGGTTCAATTCATCGTCTACCAGCAATACACGCTCGCCGCTCCCCACCCGACCCGGGCTTTTGCGGCCGACGGGCGCTTCGTGAACGGCCTCAAAGCAGCGGGGGAACAGCATGCTCACCTTGGTCCCCTCGCCCACTGCAGACTCGATCCACGCATAGCCACCCGATTGACGTACGAAACCATAGACCATCGACAGCCCCAGCCCAGCACCCCGACCTGGAGGCTTGCTGGTGAAGAAGGGTTCGAAAGCCCTGGCCACGTCGCTGGCCGGCATGCCATGACCTTCATCGGCGACATGCACGGCCACATAGTCGCCCGCAGGCAGTCCTGTTTCATCCGGAAAAGGCACGCTCAGCCGTTCGTTGACGCTCCGAACTGTCACGGTGCCCTTGCCAAGGCATGCCTCGCGCGCATTGGCGCACAGGCACAGCAGTGCGTTTTCCAATGCCGCAACGTCCAAGGACACGACCCAGGATGCGACGTCCAGTTGCCAGTCAATGTGCATCTCGGGGCCCAGAGCGCTCAGCAGCAGTGGCTCGCTTAGGCGTAGTTGGCGATTGAGATGAAGCGGTCTCGGGGCCGACGGCCGATCACGAGAGAAAGCGAGTAGGCGTTGAGTCAGCTCCATGGCGCGTAGCACCGAATCACGAGAAAGCTTCACGTACTCCTCTACACGTTCCAGGCGCCCTTCCTGGAGCCGCAGTTGCAGTAACTCCAGCCCACCCCCAATGCCTGCTAGCAGGTTGTTCATCTCGTTGCCCATGCCGCCGGCCAACTGCCCCACCGCCTCCATGCGCTCGGTGTTACGCATCAACATGCGGGACTGACGCATGGCGTCTTCGCGTGCGCCGGTGATGTCTCGCCCAACGATGGTCACCAATATCGCACCCACTCGCGCACTCCAGCTGAACCAGTGGTAGTGACCCTCACGGTGCCGCAAGCGTGTCTCGATCGGGTGGGTATCGTTGCGATGCAGCAGCGATTCAATCGCTAGCTGGACCTGCGCAAGGTCTGCAGGATGGACCAGGGACAGAATGGGCAAGTGCTGCACCTGCTCCAGCTCCCATCCTAGAAGGCTTAGCCAGGTGGGATTGACATTGTGCAGCTTGAGGTCGGGGGTGACCGTCATCATGGCGTCGCTTGAGAGCTGCCAGAGCCTTTCCAGCTCACTGACATGAGAGGCAATCTGCCTCTCCAAAGACTTGGCCAGGCTTCGCCAATGCTCACGCCCTCCTTTGTTCGCACTGGTTTCGATAACTGTATGGACAAACCCTGCAACCTCCCCCAGCTCATCGTTCAGTGGGGTATAACCCAAGGCGCACCAAGGTCCTTCAGCGTGATCGCAATGACCGACGCGTACTGGCGCTTCTTCGATAAAACTGGAACGGCCCGCTAGCGCGTCGAACACATACGGGCCCAGACTCTCCCATTGGTCGTGCCACAGCGTATCGAAACGCGCGCCCAATGTGCCTGCCGCCCCCTTGAGCGCCACATAGGCGTCGTTGGGGATGACTGTCAGCTGATTGCCCCACACCACTGCACACGGAAAAGGTGAGTGACACATTGTATCGACGGCGATGCGCAGGCAGGCAGGCCAGTGTGGCAAGGCCCCTAGCGCCGTTTGCGACCAATCGAAGCGCATCACCTGTTCCTTCAAATCGCCCGAGAGTGCGCGTTTGGACAGCTCCCTTGCGACCGATGCGGTTGGGGCTCTAGTTCCTTTTTTGCCGACCAATGTGATTCTCCGTCATAAAGCAAAGGCTGTGGTCTGGATGTGGGCCTACGCACAGGGCTCGTGCGACGTGTCACGTTAGCATAGGCCAACGCCACACAATGACCTCCCTGCCCCGGATGCGCCGATGCGAGCGCGTCGATCGGCTGCGATACCGTTTAGATAAACGGATGACAGCTACACCAAGCCTAACCAAATCCCACACTTTCACGGCTCTCCCCCTACAGTGCCGCTTTTGACAACGACCTAGGATCAAACCAGCCGCCCATCCTGGGCAGCGCGAGGCTTGAGGAACGGTTATCAATGGACAAGTTCGTGCATGCGGGACGTAGCCTGCTTGAGTTGGTACTGCTGATGGCAGTAGGTCTGGTACCTGTCTTTTCGGGACTGCTGGTCATTAACTATCAGCAGGAGGCCAAGCTAGAAGAGAACGCTGAAGTGTCGGTGCGCGAGGCGGTTTTCAGCGTCGATCAAGCCCTGGACCGTGTGCATGAGGTCGCCATGAGTACGCTGCCACTAGCAGGTCAGCCTTGCAGTAGGATCAAACGCGCCCTGGTCGACCAAGTGACCAGCCGTTCAATGCTCAGGTCGCTCGCAGTTATCGAGGACGGCAAGGCCTATTGCAACTCCGCATCGGACTCGCTTGAAGTGCTGACTGAAATCGCCTCGACGGGAGAGTTCTTGACATTCGATCACCAAATGCTGGATGCGCAGGGCTATCTGTTGATGAACATGCACTTGCAAGGTGAGAGAACAGGCGTGATTGCAACAAGCTTTCCGATACAATTACGCTCTGAACTTGACGCTTTCAAAGACGGACTCACACTCGTGCTCGAGTTTGACAAGCACGCCGTATGGAAGGATGGCGATAGCCTGCACGGTGAAAGGCCTTCTGTCGCCGAATTTACCCATGAACTGGCATCCACTCATTACCCTTACCGGGTGGTGGGTGGCTATCCCGAGGGTTACATCGCCCAGGAAATCCGCACGGCCGTGTTCAACGTGCTCCCTTCATTGATGCTGGTGGGGCTCATGACGGGGTCGGTAATTTACGTGGTGTTGGGCAAGATGCGCGTCAGGCAGCGAGACAGTGCCGTCGATCGCCCAGGACGATGACGGCACTGCCGGCCATTACTCGACGCTCAGCACGCCACGGCGTACCTGGTCCCGCTCGATGGACTCGAACAGCGCCTTGAAGTTGCCTTCGCCGAAACCATCGTCACCCTTGCGCTGGATGAACTCGAAGAACACCGGCCCCAGCAGCGTTTCAGAGAAAATCTGCAACAACAATCGTTTGTCCCCGGCTTGTGCTGCTCCGTCCAGCAAAATGCCACGTGCCTGAAGCTGATCCACCGGCTCACCATGGTCAGGGAGGCGCTCGGGAAGCATTTCGTAGTAGGTCTGCGGTGGCGGGGTCATGAAACGCATACCCAGACCCTTGAGAGCATCCCAGGTCTTGACCAGGTCGTCGGTCGAAAATGCGACATGCTGGATGCCTTCGCCATTGAACTGCATCAGAAACTCTTCGATCTGCCCCGCTCCCTTGGAGGATTCTTCATTGAGCGGAATCCGAATCATGCCGTCGGGCGCAGTCATGGCCTTTGAGGTCAAACCCGTGTATTCGCCCTTGATGTCGAAGTAGCGTATTTCGCGGAAGTTGAACAACTTCTCGTAGAAGCCGGCCCAATAGGCCATGCGCCCGCGATACACGTTATGGGTCAGGTGGTCGATGACCTTCAGGCCCGCACCGGTCGGGTGGCGATCCACGCCGTCAATGAAATTGAAGTCGATGTCATAGATCGAGCTGCCTTCCTCGAAACGGTCGATCAGGTAAAGCGGGGCACCACCAATGCCCTTGATCGCCGGAAGACGCAGTTCCATGGGACCTGTTTCGATCTCGACCGGCTGAGCGCCCAGGTTGAGAGCGCGGGCGTACGCGTCGTGAGCGTTGCGCACACGAAAGGCCATGCCGCAGATAGACGGGCCATGCTCGGCGGCGAAATACGACGCTACGCTTCTGGGTTCATTGTTCAGGATCAGGTTGATGTCGCCCTGTCGATACAGGTGCACATCCTTGGAGCGGTGGGTGGCCACCTTGGTGAAGCCCAACATCTGGAATACAGGCTCCAGAACACCGGGGGTAGGCGAAGCCAATTCGATGAACTCAAAGCCCATCAAACCCATAGGATTGTCGAAAATATCAGCCATGTGCGTGTCCTCATCTGCAGCGAATTCAATGTTTGCCTGGGATGTCGAACAGCGCTGGCGGGGAGCACGGAATGCCCCGCACACTGCGCGCGAGGAAGTCGCCGATGATCAATCTGAAGCCAGGGTATGTCATAGGACCCGTACTCAGCAGGTGTGACTCCTCTGAAACAAAGGAGCCTTATTGTTTTTTTCGTAAATCGATTCTACACAGCGTAATTTGTTTTGTCCCGCATTTGTTCCTCGCCCCTGGGCATAGGGCTATGCTTTGTAGCGTCTCCCTCGATCAGTTGCCACTATGCCCCTTTCTAGAAAATCGCGCTCAGGCTTCGGCTGGCGAACCCTGCTGCCCTGGATGGTCGGCGCATTCCCTATCGCATGCGGCATCGCCGTGATGAACTGGCAGATCGAGCGTGATCTGCAAGCTGGCAGCCGAGCGTCTGCCCAGCAGGTCATGGAGCACGTCGAACGCATCCTCGACGGGGCCTCGCGTACAGCGATCGCGTTGCTGCCCTCTGCGGGTACGCCGTGCACCGAGGCGCAGCTTCTGTTACGGGGCGAAGTCACCCGCAACGCCTTCATCCGCTCGACCAACCTGGTCAAGCAGGATCGACTGTACTGCAGTTCGTTGTTCGGCGCGTTCGATGAACCAGTGACAGCCAGCGACTATGTCGATGGGCACCTGTGGTTGATGGACGGTAATTCCGTTACACCTGGGCATCCGCTGCTGGTCTATCGCGCCAGTGACAAAGACCGCGCGGCGATCACCACGGTCGATGGCGATCATCTGCTGATGGCGCTGCGACTGCTCGGTGCAGGCCATGCGCTGTACCTGCGCGTGGGAAACGCCTGGATGGGCCGAGACGGCATTGTTCACCAGGGGCCAGCCCCGGTTGCGACAAGCGCCCCTGTGTTCATCGCGTCTGCACACTATCCGTTCAGCGTTGAAGGCGGCTACATGGCGTCCCAGTCGAGCCGGCTTTGGCGCAGTCACTATCTGGCGCTTCTAGGCTTGCTGGCGGTGCTGGGCGTTCTTGCCGGCGTTGCCTGCCACTGGCAGATCCGGCGGGCTACCTCGCCGCGTGCCGAACTGCGCAGGGCGCTGGAAGCCGACGAGTTCCTGCCCTATTTCCAACCGGTGGTTCGTCGAGGGGACTACCGCTGGGCGGGTGTGGAAGTGCTTATGCGCTGGAATCACCCGAGCGAAGGCCTGGTAAGGCCCGACCTGTTCATTCCCTATGCCGAGCACAGCGGCCAGATCGTGGCGATGACCCATTCGCTGATCAAGCACACGGCGAGCAGCCTGGCGCCCTACGCCGCCCTGATGGATGACGGATTCCACATCGGCATCAACATCACGGCCGACCACTGCCGCAGCCTTGAGCTTTTGGATGATTGCCGCGCATTCCTGGCCCACTTCCCACCAGGTCGGGTCATCCTCACGCTGGAGTTGACCGAACGCAAGTTGCTCGAACCCTCGCCCACGACGCTTGAGTTGTTTGAGCAGTTGCATGAGATCGGTGTAATGATCGCCCTCGATGATTTCGGCACGGGCCAGTCGAGCCTGAATTACCTCAGGCAATTCAAGGTGGATTACCTGAAGATAGATCAGAGCTTCGTTGCCCTGATCGGCGGGGACGCGTTGTCCGTTGCCGTTCTCGAAACCATCATCGAACTATCGGTCAAGTTGGGGCTCGGCATCGTGGCCGAAGGCGTCGAAACGCTAGTTCAGCGCGATTACCTCGAGCAGCACGGGGTTCACTTCCAGCAGGGTTATCTTTACGCCAAGCCCATGCCTGCCGCCGAGTTTCTGCAGACGCTGGCGGCGCAGCCTGCCGCTTCGCGGTTGCCGCAACGCACGCCCCCTGAGATCATGCGCGGCTGATCTCAACGCTCATCTCCTGTATACGAGGCACTTGTGTCAAAAGGGATTGTTACATCAGTCACGGCGTCCTGCCTGTTCGCCGTGATGTACTTTTATACATCGCTGCTCAAGCCACTGGACGGCGAGGAAATCTTCGGTTGGCGCACGCTGCTCACACTGCCTTGCCTGACGCTGTTCATGCTGGTGTCCAAGGACTGGGCAAGGGTGGGCGAATTGCTGCGCAGGGTCAGACGTACACCCCAGCTGCTGCTGGGTATGGTGGGTACGTCCTGGCTGATGGGCGTGCAACTGTGGCTGTTCCTGTGGGCGCCGCTGCATGGACGCAGCCTGGAAGTGTCGATGGGTTACTTCATGTTGCCCCTGGCCATGGTGCTCACGGGCCGATTGGTCTACGGCGAACGATTGTCGCACTTGCAGAAGATTGCAGTGGGCTGTGCAGCACTTGGGGTGGGCCATGAACTGTATCAGCACGGCAGTTTCGCCTGGGAAACCCTGGTGGTGGTTATCGGCTACCCGATCTATTTCGTGCTAAGGCGCCGCTGCGGCACGGATCATCTAGGCGGGCTGTGGTGCGACATGTGCCTGCTGTTGCCTTGGGCCATCTATTTCGTGGTGCAAGGGCCGCTCTCCAGCGCCGACATGCAGGCCCATCCAGGCCTTTATGTACTGATCCCCGTGCTGGGAGCGATCAGCGCGTCTGCGTTGATCGCTTATGTCCTGGCCAGCAGGCTATTGCCGTTTAGCCTGTTCGGGCTGCTCAGCTACGTCGAGCCGGTCCTGCTGGTCGGCGTAGCCTTGCTGTTGGGCGAAACCATCGGTCCAGACCAATGGCTCACTTACCTGCCCATCTGGGCTGCCGTGGTGGTGCTGGTCATCGAAGGGTTCAAGCACATGCTGCGTCACCGTCGGCGTTCGGTTTAAGCCGCACCTGACGTACCCGGCGCTCTTCCACAGCCTCGACGATCAGCGTCCAGCCGTTCCAGGCAATACGATCACCTACCACCGGAAGGCGATCGAGCAAGCTCATCACCAGGCCCGCCAGGGTCTGGTAGTCCTCGGTCGCACGAGCAGCGAAGCCCGTTCGAGCCTGCACCTGGGTCAGGTTCACTGCGCCACTGACGACAAAGCCCTCGCTGTCCTGAATGATCCCAGGCCCTTCGACTTCACTGGCGTCAGGTAGCTCACCAGCGATGGATTCGAGAATATCGGTCATGGTCAGCACGCCTGTGAAATCCCCGAACTCGTTGACCACGAAAGCAATGTGGGTGGACTGGCTACGCATCTGTTCGAGGGCATTGAGGATGCTGAAACTGTCCAGCAGGTTCAACGGGGCGCGGGCCATGCCCTCCAGGTCAGGCTGATTGCCCGACAGCAGTTCCTTGAGCATTTCTTTCTTGTGCACGAAGCCTAATGGCTCGTCCACCCGACCATCACGAATCAGCGGCAGCCGCGAGTAAGGCGAACTGATCAAGGCGTGTGTGATGGCGTCGGGCGGTTGAGCCAGATCAATCACGTCGACTTCCGAGCGCACGGTCATGACTGTCCGGATCGGGCGCTCGGCCAAGTTCAGCACGCCGCTGATCATGACCCGCTCGCGGCGATCGAACAGCACCTGTTCGCCATTGCCCTCTACCATGTCGGCGATCTCTTCCCCGACTTCGTCAGCTTCGACGCGACGACCGCCGAGCAGACGCAACACCGCATGCGCCGTACGCTCACGCAGAGGCCGACGCTGCTGCAGGCTGCGCTTGCGCCGAGCCCTGGCCAGCTGATTGAACAGCTCGATCAGAATCGAGAAGCCGATTGCTGCATACAGATAGCCTTTGGGGATGTGGAAGCCCAGGCCTTCTGCGGTCAGGCTGAAACCGATCATCATCAAAAAGCCCAGGCACAACATGATGACCGTCGGGTGGGCATTGACGAAGCGGGTCAGCGGCTTGCTGGCCACGATCATGATACCGATGGAGAAAATCACCGCGATCATCATGATGGACAGGTGTTCGACCATGCCCACGGCGGTGATCACCGCATCCAGGGAGAAGACCGCATCGAGCACCACGATCTGCGCAACGATTGGCCAGAAGGCCGCGTGACGTACGGGGCCGCTGGTCTGGGCGACATGGCCCTCGAGCCGCTCATGCAATTCCATGGTCGCCTTGAACAGCAGGAACACACCACCAAAAAGCATGATCAGGTCGCGCCCCGAGAAACTCTTGTCGAACACCTCGAACAGTGGCGCCGTTAGCGTGACCATCCAGGAAATACTCGCCAGCAGGCCCAGGCGCATGATCAGCGCCAGGCTCAGGCCGATGATGCGCGCGCGGTCGCGCTGATGAGGGGGAAGTTTGTCAGCCAGGATGGCGATGAACACGAGGTTGTCGATACCCAGCACCAATTCCAGGACGATAAGCGTGAGCAGGCCTAGCCAGGCCGTCGGATCAGCCAGCCATTCCATTAGCGGATACTCGTAGAGATTGAGGGGTTTGAACGATGTGGCCAGCAAGGCCGGGGACTGGGAGGCTCCGCGAAGGTGCTCATAGTGACCTGAATAACAATTAGGGAAGATGATCCTACAAGCACAGCAGGTTTTCTGGTAAGCGCAAAACTATTACAAACCGTTAGCAACCTATGCCCGTGTGCAGCCGGTGCGTTCACCGGCGCCGGGTGGGCACTTTTGTTCAATACCGGACTGACGTTGTGGCTGGATGATGCCCGGCACATCACCCGTGAGTACTTTGCCATGAATCTAGCATTGTCCATGGCCGCCTTCGCACTGGCGGCCTCCATTTCGCCAGGCCCGGTTAATGTAGTGGCCCTGGCCAGCGGCGTTCGGCACGGCCTTCCCGCCAGCCTGGGCCACGCAGCAGGCGCGACACTGGGTTTTTGCGCGCTCCTGCTGCTGGTGGGCAACGGCCTGCATCAGCTACTGGCACATTGGGCGCCGCTACAGGGTGTGCTCCAGGCCGGGGGCGTGCTGTTTCTGCTTTACATGGCCTTGCGACTCGCCAGCGACGACGGCGCACTGGGCGCCACTCATACCTGCGCGCCCCCTTCAGCGTGGTGCGGGGCAACCATGCAGTGGTTGAACCCCAAGGCGTGGCTTGCCGCAGTGGCCGGGGTGGGCGCCTATGCAGCAGGCGAGCAACAGGCGTTGTGGGTCTTTACAGGGATATACGCACCGATATGCTTCGTGTCCGTGGCCTGCTGGGCTTGGGCGGGCAGCGTTGCAGGCCGGCACCTGCAGAGCCCGCGCCCGCTGCGCCTATTGAATCGTACGCTTGCTGCGTTGTTGATCGCCAGCGCAGTAGGGCTGGTCATATAGACTCTGCGGCTTACCGATAATGCCCGGGGGTGGCCGCCAGATGCCGCTTGAATGCCCGCTGCAAGTGCGACTGATCGGCAAAGCCCGCGTGCTGGGCTGCCTCGGCGATCGATTGCCCGTGGCGCAAGTGCGACCGGGCCAGTTGCACACGCTGATCGAGCAGGTAACCGTGCGGCGTCAGGCCGAAGCGCTTGCCAAAGGCACGGATCAGGTAGCACGCGACAAGCCGCAGGCCGTGGCAATGTCTTGTAGCGTTAGCGGATCGCTTCGGTGGGCGCGGATGAACGCTGCGGCCGCCTCAAGGCGCGGGTTGAGCGCAGCCTCAGGCGCCGGTTCATGGTCGAGGAAGCTGGGCAGGTCGCACAGCATCGATATAAGGCCTTGCTCACGCTCGGCCGCATCGGGGTCAAACAGCGTGGCGCATACCGATAGCACCTGCTGATACAGGCCTGGGGCTGCGCTGTATCGTTGGCTCGGCCAGGTAAAACCTACCGATGCCAGCCACGGCGTGTCGATGAACAGCATGATGTATGACCACGGCAGACCCGACACAGGATTGCACGCGTGAATCACGCCCGGATTGATTAACACGGTGCTGCCGGCCGCAACCTCGAACTGTTGGTTACCGCTGACGTAAGTACTGCGCCCGCCGGTGATCACCCCGAGCGAAAAGCTCTCGTGGGAGTGGGATGCGTGGCACACCTGGCGCCCGTCTCCCACCACACGCGCCTCGACGAAGGGCAGTGCCGGATCACGCCAGAACCGAGATACCTCAAGCATCGTCGCTTTGCCCCCATCCCCTGGAATCGGCCTATACTACACCGCCGGAGACGGGAACAGGTCCAGCGTTCGCTCCACTTCCTGGATGTCGATACGAAAGCCGTCCCCGTCGGGCAAGCCAACCACGAAGCCGAAGTGCTGATGGTCGCGGTCGGTGAGGTACTTGTAGTAGCTGACGAAGCGGTTCGGCGGCTGCAGGGTCAGCAGGCACCCGCCCGCCTCCAGCACGTTCACGCCGTGAACCAATTGGCTCCCCTCCACCCCGATGACCACATGCGCCCCGGCGCAGGCTGCGACGATCGAAGGCACGTCGCTTTTCAACGGATCGACGACGCGAAACCCCCGGGTGACGCGCAAGTGTTCAGCCAGTGCCAGTTCGTTGCGCAGCAGGCGCAGGTCGCCGTCGCCGCCGCGCAGCAGAAATACGCCTGGGTGCGAGGCGTGGGCCACATGCGCACGAAGCTTGTCGCCCATAGCCCGATACCGGGCATGACGGTCACGGTTATTGCTCTGGTCATCGAACAGCACCAGTTCGCGGAAGAACGCCGTACGCAGGCGATGCGGCTGCATGCCAAGCCATGCTTCATAGGCAGGGGCCTGGGTGAAGATCGGGTATTTCACGGAGGGCGCGGTGGTGACGGGCATGCCCTCGTTGCAGGCCAGCGCGTAGGTCGGGCAATCCTCCATCAACCAGGTGCCGAACCACGCATTGCCGTTATGCGTGCAGTAGATGGCCCCGCGATCGATCTCATGCTCAACGCTCAGGGGCGCAAACGCGCTATGCCGGTGCGACAGCCACTGGGCAGCCTTGCCCTTGTACAACGCGCCGTCGATCAACCACACGTCCCTGCACAAATAGCCGCGGGTCGGCCCATGCGCGGTCCGGATGCCGCCTTCCATGGTCGAGCGCGGATGCACGAAGGGATAGAACCGCTTGCCTTCCCAGCCCGTGACGCGCTCGAGCTGGCCTGGCAAAAATATCGCGGGCGGGGTAATGGACATTTCACCCGGCGCAATGTCCCACGAACGCTCGGCAATGCTCCTGATATCTGGCGAGGCCTGCCTGAGCAGACGCTTTCGCAACATGTACTGATAAGCAGCCAGGGTCCATAAGCGCGACGACGGGGCCGCGGGCAAAGTGCTGGGCTGCAAGCTATCACCTGCCATTGAACGTCTCCACGCGAAATTGTCGATTAAGGTGGCCGCTTGGCCCGTGCGTTGCCTGTACCGCAATCAGGTACAGGTGATGATCTCCATTGCCGGCGCTGATGGCAGGCCTGCATAACGCTGCTTGAGCGCCGTGACCAGCTGATCGCCCGCCTCCGCGGCACCATACAAGTAGATCTTGCTGAGCCCGCCAAAGACCATTTCGTGATAACGGCTGGCCAGCGCCTGCACGCTCGCGCCGTCTGGCACGCCAAGGTGCAGCGTAAGCTTGTCACTTTCGACTGCGAACAATGGCGTCTCCCACAGAAAATGGGCGATGCCGGATTTGGGCAGGCGCACGAAGAGGTGGGCATGGTTGCCAAGTGAGTCGATGTCGCCGCCTCTGCGACGCTTCCACCTCAACAGCCCGTCGTCGGGCCGCGCCAGACACAGGCCAATGTCGTAGTAATCGAAGCCCTGCCCAAGCGCCCACTCCAGCGCCATGTAAGTCGTAATAGAGTTGACTTCACGCAGACGCTTGGCATTGGAGAACACCGCCTCGCAGTAGCCGAAACGCAAAGTGCTCCAGTAGCGCTTGCCGTCGCGAACCACTTCACAACCCAGGTGACAACCGATCACGTGATCACCCTGGACGATGAGGTCGAGCCTGCCGACCTGCCTGGCGATCCTGAAGACTTCATCGGTCGGTATTTGCGACGCAAGAAGGCCCTTGCGGGCTGTGGCATAAGGGCGCAAGAACTCCCGGTCCGCCATCTCGATGTCCTCGTCAGACACCGCCTGGCGCATGTGATAAAGGGGCCGGTGTTTGCGAATGCTGCGGCGCAACTCGCTGTCATAGCGCGCGGTTATGTCTTCTAGGGGGCGCCCCAACGGCACGACAGCACTCACGTAGTGAGGCACCGTCAGAGCACCCGCGGTAGGAACTTCGCTCACCATCACTACTGGACGTCGGGCGTTTGGTACAGGGCTGATCACTGAAGAGAGGGGGCTGGACAGTCCGCTCATCAGCAACTTTGCCATGTCGCGTTGCTGTTTGCGGCCCACATAAAGGATGTCATGGGCACTTTCGTGTTGTAGGCGAAACCGACTGATTTCCCAACGCCAGACACAGGCACGGGCGGCAATCTCACGGGCCTGGGTTGCCAAGTGCCGTAACCGATATCGCTGGGAGGGTGACAGTGAGCGACGAGTCACTGCCCAGAGCGTCTGTTTCATCAGATTCGACGTCCATTGTAGGTTCTGCGTTCTTGCAGACATATAAAAAGCCGAAGCACGACTAACCTATTGATTAATAGGGCATTGCATTACTTGAGGTTTCACATTCAGTAACAATTTAAGGTGCTATTAAAGTGTTTGGCAAGTAGCGAGCCTCTATAAAAGCCATATGTTTTATGGCGCCAATAATCCACGGCGCAGCCCGGTCGCGATTGGGTCAAGCTATGAGTTATAGCGCCTGGTAATAACCCAGTACCACCGCATCAAATACCCATGACGTGTGATAGCGCCTCAACAAAAGGAGCTCGCGCCACATGTCTGAAAGCAACTCACTGTCACCGACAACTTTGCCACATTGGGCTGCACGGGCCACCGCGCGTCAATGGCAGGCCCTCAAGCACACGCAACAACCCCCTTGGGAAACCCAAGACTGGTTCTGCAATGCCCCACCGGATCTGAGGGAAAGTGTTGCCGCCAGTCATCGGCGATTGATCAACGCGCAGGCAGCGCTGGGTCGAGCGATGCGCGGCCTGGAACAAGTTGCAGAATTCGCAGAGCGTGCCGTGCAGCAGGGCTTGCAGGCGCAAGGTTTGAATGTGGACTTGAAAGCCTGCGAGTTGCTGCGCGTCGAGCAAACCTGGCGATGGGTCGGCCTGCGCTATGTTTATAGCCACCAACGGGAAAACATCGTAAGGGCAGCACTGCAGAACTTTGCCGAGGATGAAGTTTTCTCTTCCCAGAGTGCAATCGCCCTGAGCAAGGATATTCACATCACGCCCGTCAGGGTGACAGGCACCGCGCCGATTGGCATGCAAGTGCCGAATGCACAATTTTCCATCGACTCGGAACGCTACCATGTAACTGCGTTGCCCCTCACGCCAGCCGCTTTCGCCGTCATGATGCGAGCGCTGGATTTGGGAAGTGCCTACCAGGCTCATCTGCAAAGGTATTTCGACAGCCCGGCGGTAAAAACGCACATGTTGCAGGTGTTCAAAGCTCGCCTGCAGATGGCGGCGGATCTGGCTGTGCTTAGGCACTTGATCAGCGGCAGCGCCCGCGATGACCTTGACCGCCTGTTACAGGGCGAGCCTTTGCCATGCTGGCGGCTGAGCCTGTTCGGCACCGTCCTGTACGAAGTCATGCTGATCGACCTGGGCCAGGCCGGCCTAGGTGTGTACCTGCCCAGCCACGAACCTGCATTGCGTAGCTGCAAGGACCTGGCAGCCGTGCATGAAGCGCTGGCCATCTTGCTGCTCGAGCCAGCAGCGCGTGAAGCGTTCGCAGGGTATGTAGCCCAAGACCAACGCGGCCACTTCTTCGATATGTTGCAGCAAAACCTGGACGCGAATGGCAATACCCCACTCGATAGCCCCTGGGAACGCGCCGTGGGCGCTGACCTGCGCCCGGCCCGTCAACCCATTGAGGGGGATCCATTTAGCGACTGCTATGTCCGGCACTGGGCACGTCTGCAGCACGAAGCCAGTCTGCTCGCCGTTCCCACCGCACAGTTTGACGCCAATGCCAGGGCCCAACGTCTGGCGACGTGGGAAAGTCGCGGCTGGGACCTGCTCAACATCGCCAGCTTTTTCGTACCAGCGGTGGGCACCTTCATGTTGGCCGTCACTGCTTGCCAGCTCCTGGACGAAGCGTTCGAAGGTTATGAAGCCTGGGAAGCCGGCGATCGTCATCTGGCGCTAGAGCACATCGAATCGGTTGGGATCAACCTTGCGTTGCTAGGCGGTTTCGCCGCAGCAGGACACGCGTTGCCGCGACTGTTCGGCAAACTGCGCGGTACGGCGCTGCAAGAGGTACGTGGCAGCGATGGCACATTCAGGCTCTGGAACCAGGACTTGGCCCCCTACCGTTCCAATGAAGCGCTGCCAACGCAGTTGCGGCCCAACGCGCTGGGCCAGTACCTGCATGACGGCCGGTACTTCATCAAGATGGACGGACACCTCTATGAGCAGCGGCTGGAGCCTTCACTGTCGCGTTGGCAGATCGTCCACCCCGAGCGGGCAGATGCCTGGCAGCCACCCCTTGAGCACAATGGTCAAGGCGCCTGGCGCGCCCACCACGAGCAGCCAGGCGATTGGCCGCTGGCAACGCTGGTGAAGCGCCTGGGTGAGCCGTTCGAGGCATTTACAGCAGAGCACATCCAGCAAGCGTGCGATGTGACTGGCATTGACGCCGACAGCCTGCGAGACCTGCACCTTCGCGGGCAACCGGCGCCGCCGTTACTGCTGGATGTTCTGCAACGGCTGCGCATTAGCGCCGAATGCCCTTCGATGAACGCACAAGACGCGTCGCAGTGGTTCGAGCAGCGCTACAGCCCAAGCATGTCGCACGCCCCTGGCGTGGACCGCTTGCTATCGACCTACCCGCGCCTCACGCCGCCGTTGGCCAGGCAACTGCTGGGCCGGTTGGAGGCAGGCCAAGCGCTGGTCTGGGAGCAAGAAGGGGCACTGCCTGCCAGCATTCGCCAGTCGGTCGAACAGGTGCACAGCGAGCTACCCCTGGTGCGGGCGCTGGAGGGGCTGGTCCAGCCGGCGCTGGCCAATGCCGACACCGAGCGTCTGCTATTCAGCGCGCTTGATGCCATGCCGGACTGGCCCGCCGATATACGTCTGGAATTGCGCGCCGGTAACCCTGACGGCCCGATCCTGGCTCATACCGGCGTAGGTCACCTCGTTCGTGTGATCAAATCAAGCCAAGGCTATGAAGGATTCCTTGGAGAGCGTCCTGCGCCCGGCATGGTAAGTATCGATATTTGCCAGGCCATCGAACAGGCACTGCCTCGCGGCCGTCGCGAACTGCTGGGTATCGAACATACGGATGGCGCCCATCTTCGCCACCGGGTGATGACATGGGCCAAGGCAAACCGTGCCAACCTCGCACCCAGGCTTTATGGGCAGCGCAGCCAGCGCCTGGCCACACGAGGCTGGTTGCGTGGCGGGCAGCCGCTTGAGCCACTGCCGGCAGCGCCACGCCAGACCAGCTCGTTGAGCGCAGCCTATCGACGTCTTTTTCCCACTGCGACCGACGCAGAGTTTGCCGACTGGCTCAATGAAGAGGAGGACGAAGACAACCTACATGACATGCGCTCGCCGACCCAGCGCTTGCGTGACCTGCAAGCCCGTCTTGAGAATTTGCGTCGTGATCTGGCCCAGTGGGCCGCCCCTAATCCCCAGCACCCACATCAGCGCCACCTTGCCGTGCGCCCTGTCATCAACGCCTGGCAACGGGTGTCGCGCACGGTGCTCGATGGCGGCGGTCGTCTATACAGCCTCGAACTCTCCGAGCTGGATCTGACGCATGAAGACTTGGCTAGCTTGCCGCTAACCGATGATTTCAATCACATCGAGCACCTGTCTCTGCGCGGGAACTCTGCACTCAGCCAGCTACCTGCGGCCTTCCACCAGCGGTTTCCGAATCTCAGGCGGCTACTACTTGGCGATTGCCGCTTCGACCACCTGCCTCGCCTGGCCTTCGGCCAGCAACTGCGCTGGTTGGATGTGGAACGCAACCGCATCACCTGGGACGCCACGGACCAGACTACCCTGCAAAGTTACTCCGGCCTGGCCGTACTTGATCTTAGTGAGAATCCGCTGGTGGCCGCGCCTGACCTGCGCCTGAATCCAGGTATCAGGTCGCTGTTCCTGTCAGGATGCTCGCTGACCGAGTTGCCACAGGGGTTAGCGCAATTAACGGAGCCGCTCACCGTCGACCTGACCGATAACCAGTTCGTGCAGCTACCCGACGGCTTCGCCCTGCCCGTTCATGTAGCCGACCCGCTGTCTTTGGAAAGCAGATGGCTGGCTGGGCCGATACTGAGCCAGATCGAAGCGTACAACGAAATCCACGACGTGGACCTGTTGGTGAATGAGGCTGACTACACCGACTTCTTTGAACAGGCCGGCCCACCTGAATTTGCGCTGTGGCGCCGCTTGCCACTGCAATACCGGCGCGACCTCAGGGCGCTGCTGGAGGCTGAGCCGTTCCTCACCCACCCCGAGCGAGCGCGCCGGGAGTTCTGGCGCCGGTTGGCCGTGATCGATAATGCAGGGCCGGACCGGCAATCCCTATTGGAACAACCTGCAGAGGGTCTATTCGAGCTCGACCTGTGACACCGTGATCACGCGCCGGGCGACCGGCGCACTGCTAAAGCGCTTGCTGTGCGCTGGTATTCTGACCGGGTCAGGCGCATGCTCGTCGCTGAACCGTTTCACTGTGCTAGACCCTTCTCGGCCATTGTGAGGTGCAGTTTCATGGAATCCTTGCTCGACAATCTTTATCCCAACGCCGCCGACGTTCCTCAAGCGTGGCAACTGGGTGCTCCGCTTGAACAACGTGACTACCTTGTGGGCGGTGAACTGCGCCATTGGGACGGACCGTTGGCCACAGTCCGTAGCCCCGTTTGGCTCAAGGACAACGGCCAGGAGCAACAAGTGGTGCTGGGCCACGCTCCGCTGCTCGACGCCGACACGGCCATGACCGCACTGGACGCTGCAGTTCAAGCCTATGACAAGGGGCGCGGAGCATGGCCGAACATGCGGGTAGCAGAGCGCATTGGCCATGTGGAAGCGTTCCTGGCGCGCATGCGCGAGCAGCGTCAGGCCGTGGTCAAGCTACTGATGTGGGAAATCGGCAAGAACCTTGCGGATTCGGAAAAGGAATTCGACCGCACCTGCGACTACATCAATGAAACCATCAATGCCCTCAAGGACTTGGACAGACGCTCCAGCCGCTTCGAGCTCGTGCAGGGCACCCTGGGTCAGATACGCCGCGCGCCTTTGGGCGTGGCGCTGTGCATGGGTCCGTACAACTACCCACTCAACGAAACCTTCACCACCCTGATTCCGGCCTTGATCATGGGCAACACCGTGGTGTTCAAGCCCGCCAAGTTTGGTGTGCTGCTGATCCGCCCGCTGCTCGAAGCCTTCCGCGACAGCTTCCCGCCTGGTGTCATCAATGTCATCTACGGCAAGGGCCGCGAGACCGTCAGCGCAGTGATGGCCAGCGGCAAGGTAGACGTCTTCGCCTTCATCGGCACCCACAAGGCTGCCAGCGATCTCAAGAAGCTGCACCCACGGCCCCATCGGCTGCGCGCGGCACTAGGCCTGGACGCTAAGAACCCCGGCATCGTGCTGCCCCGGGTCGATCTGGACAACGCCGTCGAGCAGGCCCTGACCGGCGCGTTGTCGTTCAACGGCCAGCGTTGCACGGCGCTCAAGATTCTGTTCGTCCATGAAGATGTGGTCGAGGCATTTCTCGACAAGTTCACGCGCAAGCTCGCCACACTCAAGCCGGGCATGCCTTGGGAGCCTGGCGTCGCCCTGACACCGCTGCCTGAACCCGGCAAGATCGATTACCTGGACGGCCTGGTGCACGATGCGACTGACAAGGGAGCACGGGTGGTCAACGAACACGGGGGGCGCAGCCGGGGTTCGTTCTTCTATCCAGCCCTGCTGTATCCGGTGTCGGCGCAGATGCGCGTGTACCAGGAAGAACAGTTCGGGCCGGTTGTGCCGATCGTCCCTTACCGCGATCTGCAGACGGTCATCGACTACGTTCTGGACTCGGACTATGGCCAGCAGCTGAGCCTGTTCGGCAACGATCCTGCCACCGTCGGCAGCCTGATCGACATCTTCGCCAATCAGGTCGGTCGCATCAACATCAATACCCAATGCCAGCGAGGCCCGGACACCTATCCGTTCAATGGCCGCAAGAACAGCGCCGAGGGTACTCTTTCGGTGCACGATGCCTTGAGGGTCTTTTCCATACGCACCCTGGTGGCAACGCGCTTTGAGGACGACAACAAGGCCTTGTTCAGTGACATCATCCGCAATCGGCGGTCGAGTTTCCTGACCACCGACTACATCTTCTGACGGTTGAAAGCGGCACCGCTTTGCTGGAAGCTTGAAGCTCATAGCACGGAGCCGCTCAATGCGTATCATCGACAAGACCGCCGCCCAGGTGCGCAGCCTGACGCCCGCCGAAGACGCGCTGCTGGTGGACTTTGCCACCGGCGGCTTGACCGGGCCCCGCCTGCTGCAGGCCAACCAGATGCTGATGAAGGTGCGCAACGCTAACCAGTGGCTGGCCTGCGATTGCCGCACCGATGCCCTGCCTGTGCTCAATGTCACCCTCAATGGCAACACCGGTACGTTG
Source organism: Pseudomonas sp. xss_4 (assembly GCF_043104125.1). Lineage (NCBI taxonomy): Bacteria > Pseudomonadati > Pseudomonadota > Gammaproteobacteria > Pseudomonadales > Pseudomonadaceae > Pseudomonas > Pseudomonas sp. xss_4. The sequence continues at coordinate 10,717 of NZ_JBICKJ010000049.1, read as the reverse complement.
TTTCTCAAGAACAACCCTGGCACGGCCGAACATGCCCCAGGCTGCCCCTTTACCAAGGATGAACAGGAAGCGGCCGAGCGTGCACAGGCACCTGTCCAGCCGGTGGCCTGGCTGCCCCCCGATACGCCGCTGCGGCTGATCGGCGATTTTCGCACGGGCGCAAGCACAAGCACTAACGGGCCAGGTGAGCGCCGCGAACAACAGCGGTTGCTGGCCTTGTTGCTGACGTGGATCGAGACCAGCGGCCTGAACCTTTACGCCACGCATTTGAAGCAGGACCTGACCGGGCAATTCGCTCAACTGCGTGCTGTGGCCAGTCGCTATCCGCTGGTGGAACGGGTACCGGCCAGCAACTACCTGGAAACGCGCCTGGACATGAAGCACATGATGATGCTCAAGGCGCGTCTGCGTGAGGCCACGATCTTTGGCAATCACCGGCGTCATGGGCTACTGCTCGACTGCATCGACCAGATCAAGGGCCGCAAGGTCTTTCACTACCGAAGCGAAGACGGTTTCGATTTCCAGGGCCACCATCTGTACTGGGGTGGTCAGCGCACCTGCGGCCCGCTGCTGACGCTGGCACTCTATTCACCTATGACTCCCGGCAGTCACTTCTTTGAGCTGATCCACGTGGCCAGCGTACCGGTGCTATCGCGGGGCCATCTGTTTCCGGTCTATCGCGATGAAGAACGCGAACCGCTCAAGGCATTGGTATCGCTGGTGGACTGGATGGCCAGCAAGGGCGTCAAGGTGCAGATGCGCCGTCCGGTGGTTGGCGGGCAGCTCATGGATGAACTGGTGATGACGTCCGACCAAGACCGTGTTCTGTCCATATCGCTGCTTGAACAACCCATCGGGCCCGAGCCGGATACCGAGAACTTCAAACGGTATGCCGACTTCAAGAGCCCTGAAACCTTCCGCAAGTTCGTGGCCGGTTTCTTCATGCGCGAGCGATGAACCCCCGCCTCAGCCGAGGAACAGCCGATAAGCCGGGTTATCCGTTTCGTCCCAGTAGCGATAATCCATCTGGTCGAGCGCCACGAATAACCCGGCACGCTCATCGGCAGGCACTTGCAGCGCAGCGAACACCCGCGCATGGGCTGCACCGTGGTTGCGGTAATGGAACAGGCTGATGTTCCAGCGCTGGCCCAGGCGCTCCAGAAACGCCAGCAGTGCCCCGGGGCGCTCTGGAAACTCGAAACGCAGCACCTGCTCGTGACTGCCAGGCGCCAAAGGCCCACCCACGGTGTGGCGCACGTGCAGCTTGGCCAGTTCATTGTCAGTCAGGTCCACAACGTCATAGCCTTGTGCTTTTAAACCGCTCAACAGCTGATCGCGCGGGTCCTGCACGGGGTGCGTTTGCACTCCAACAAACAGACGCGCAGGTTTGCCCGGCTGGCAGCGGTAGTTGAATTCCGTGACTTGGCGCTTGCCCAATGCTTGGCAGAACGCCCGGAAGCTACCGGGCTGATCAGGGATGGTCACCGCAATCACCGCTTCGCGCTGTTCACCCAGTTCGGCGCGCTCTGCCACATGCCTCAACCGATCGAAGTTGATGTTGGCCCCGGAATCGATAGCCACCAGTGTCTGCCCGCCAATACCCTCACGGTCCACGTACTGCTTCATGCCGGCAACTGCCAGAGCGCCCGACGGCTCGGTGATCGAGCGGGTGTCATCGTAGATGTCCTTGATCGCGGCACACAGCGCGTCGCTGCTGACCGTCAGTACCTCGTCCACAGAATGCTGGCATAGCTCGAAGCAGTGGGCGCCCACCTGGGCCACGGCCACCCCATCGGCGAAGGTGCCCACATGCGGGAGCACCACCCGCTCGCCAGCTTGCAGGGCGGCCTGCAGGCAGTTGGCATCTTCCGGTTCTACCCCGATCACCTTGACTTCGGGGCGCAGGTATTTGATATAGGCTGCGATTCCGGCAATCAAGCCACCCCCGCCAACCGGCACGAAAACGGCATGCAGCGGCCCAAGGCACTGCCGAAGAATCTCCATGCCGACCGTGCCTTGACCCGCGATCACATCCGGGTCATCGAAAGGTGGCACGAATGTGGCTCCTTCCAGGTCGGCCAGCTTCAAGGCATGGGCCAGGGCATGGGGGAAGCTGTCACCGTGCAGCACCACCCGTCCCCCGCGGGCGCGCACGCCCTGTACTTTGAGCGAAGGCGTCGTGGACGGCATGACGATCGTGGCCGTCATGCCCAGGTGCGCGGCGGCCATGGCCACGCCCTGAGCGTGATTGCCCGCCGAAGCGGTCACTACGCCGGCCTGACGCTGGCGGGTCGTCAACCTCGATAGTCGCGTATAAGCCCCACGGATCTTGAACGAGAATGTGGGTTGCAGGTCTTCGCGTTTGAGCAGTACCCGATTACCCAGCCTGTCGGACAACCCTGCGGCCTCTTGCAGCGGCGTTTCGATGGCCAGGTCATAGACGGGCGCGGCCAAGATACGCCGAACCTGCTCGGACAGCAGTTGCTGAGGGGTGATTGCTCGCGGGGCGGAACACAGGTTGGACATCGTCGACTCCTTGGCCGGTTAACGGTGCCCAGGAGTCAGATGAAAAAAACCCGCCTCCAGGGCGGGTTCGGTGCATGCTCGCGCTAGCCCGCCAATCCAATGATGGCGGTAATAATGCTGGCGAAGGCAGGCTGATAGCGGTTCATGCGCCGAACGTTAGCCCGAGGGCTGGCCGCACGTCAACACTTGGCCTGCTGCGCCGACAACGGCACGTCAAAAACCTTGTCGAAGCCCCACTGGAACACGAAGGCGTAGACGAAGAAGAAGACGAACAGGGCCAGATTGGTCAAAAGCGCTGCCAGCAGGCTGACTTGCAACCAATAAGCCACCAGCGGCAGCAGGATGACCACCAGGCCACCCTCGAAGCCAAGCGCATGCAGCAAGCGGCGCAATAGTGTGCGCTTGCGCTGAGGCTGGCGCGCCTCCCAGCGCTCGAACACCCAGTTGTAGAGCATGTTCCAGCTCATGGCGACGCCTGACATCAGTACCGACAGCAGGGTGGACTGCGCCATCCCCGCCCCGAACGCCAGTTCCAGGGCGGGAGCGACGCACGCCACGGCGATGGCCTCGTAGAGAATAGCCTGGACGATCTTGCGGGCCTTGCCTTGCATGTTCAGCTCCCTGAATGACGACCCGACACGCTACAAGATCCCGCCGGTTAAAAGAAGAGGCTTACTACCAGGCATCAGGCATCAGGTCACCTTCCCGGCGGGCAAGCGAATACGGAACTGCGCTCCGCCCAATGGGGACTGGGCAACCGTCAAGGTCCCGCCCTGCCCCTCAATGGCCCGCCTGCTGATCGCCAACCCCAAGCCGAATCCACCCGTGCTGCGGTCACGGCTGCGGTCCAGGCGATAGAACGGCTGGAAGATTCGCTCACGCTCCTCGACGGGAATGCCAATGCCGTCATCTTCTACTGTCAGCAGGCATGCTCCGTCGGGCTCCAGGCGCAAGCGCAGCACCAGGCGCTGCTCGCAATAGCGCATGGCATTGCGCACCAGGTTCTGCACCGCTCGGGCCGTCAGACGCGGATCGAGCACGAAGCGTGGCAACTCGGCGTCGGCATGCACCTCCCACTGGATGCCACGCCCGTCCAACTCCTCGGCAAAGCTGCCTAGCACGCTGTCCACCAGCTCGAGCAACGACACCTCCACCCGCTCGCGCGCCTGGTCGGCATTGTACAAACGGCTGTAAGACAGCAACTCCAACACCAGTTCGTCCAGCTCTCGCACATGCCCGACCAGCTCCAGCAAACGCTTGCGGCTGGCCGGCGGCACTTCGTCAAATAGCAGCACCAAACCGAAATCCAAGCGTGTCAGAGGCGTGCGCAGCTCGTGGGACACGGCATTGAGCAACTCGCGCTGCTGATTGACATGGCGTTCAAGGTCGCTTGCCATGGTGTCGAACACCCTGGCCAGTTCGCCAATGTTCGAATGCGCCGAGATATGCGTGCGTTCGGACATCTGCCCTTGGCCCAGGCGCCGGGCAGTTTCCTTCAAGCGCTCCAAGTCACGCCAGTGCGGCCATACCCAGAGCAACAGGCAACCGAGCATCGCGGCCCCGATCAACACCGTCACGCCCCAGGACAGGACGTTGATGTCCAAAGGATCGGGCGGCGAATCCAGGCGTACCAGCCAATGGCTGTCCAATGGCGCCAGCAGGGTTTCGTAGTAGCCCCATTGGGCCAGGCGCACTGCCGACTCCCCCTGTGCCAATCGTGCGCGCTCCGTTTCATCCAAGCGGGCATGGTCAATACGCAGCAGCTGTACCTGCAAGGGCGCAAAATCGTCGGCAAGCGCCTGCGCCACGACAGGCCACTGGGACTGGGGAGCCTGGTGAAACTGACGCACGATCAGCGTCTGCACACCTTTGGTCTGGCTGAGGTTGTAGGCCATGAAGCGTTCCTGAAACAGCCCCACGATGGTGTCGGGTATGAACAGCAAGGCTCCGGCATAGGCCACGATGATCAGCAGATACAGCCGCACCAGGATCTTGAACATCGCGGCTTACTCCCACTCGACACGGCTGAACAGATAGCCTTTACCCCAGACCGTCTTGATCTTGCGTGCTTCGCCTGCGTTGTCGTCGAACTTGCGACGCAGTTTGGAAATGGCCACGTCCACCGAACGGTCAGTGCCGTTGAACTCGATACCGCGCAGCTGTTGAAGAATGCGGTCGCGATTGAGCACCACCCCGGCATTGCGCGCCAGCACGACCAGCAGGTTGAATTCCCCGGCCGACAGGTCGACAGGCTCGCCGCGCCAGGTGACGGTGCGCTCGGCCAGGTCGATACACAACCCACCTACCACGATCAGGTCATGGTCCAGCCTGGGTTCGTTACCGCTACGGCGCAGCAAGGTGCGCACCCTTGCCAGCAACACCCGTGGCTCGCACGGCTTGGTGACGTAGTCGTCAGCACCCATTTCCAGCCCCAGCACCTGGTCATGGCTGTCATCGCGGGCGGTGAGCATCAGGATTGGCAGGCATTGGGACTGATGGCGCAATTGACGACACACCTGCAGGCCGTCCATGCCTGGGAGCATCAGGTCGAGAATCACCAGGTCGGGTTTGTCCCGGCGATATTCGTCCAGCACGTGGTCACCCCGGGCGATGACCCGGACCACGAATTCGTTGCGTTGCAGGTAACTGGCGATGAGCTCGGCCAGGGCGCTGTCGTCTTCGACCAGAAGTATAGTGGGCATGGGTCGCTTGGCAGGCAGATATAGGGACTTGCAGCACTGCGGCTCGGCATGGCCAGGTGAGCGCTGCGTTATAGTGGCCCAAGCTTATAGAAACATCACGGTGCACAACCCATCGTTTCACACTTTTTCACACTCCCCGTACAGCTGTTAACAGCCAATCATGACCCGGGTGCCGTAGCATAGCGCAGATCATCAGCGGAAGATCCCAATGTCCGACACATTCACTGTTACCCTGCGCCGCATGGCGCTTCTGGCGCTTCTGGCGCTTGTAGGCTCGAGCCTGGGCGGCTGTAGCGCTAGCGACGAACCCGAACAGCAAGCCCCGGTCCCGCATGTGCGCGTCGAGACGCTGCAACTGCAACCGTTGGCCATTACCAGCGAGCTCAACGGCCGCATTCTGGCGCCGCGTACCGCTCAGGTGCGGGCTCGGGTGGCCGGCGTGGTGCTCAAACGGGTCTACCGCGAAGGTAGCGACGTCAAGCAGGGCGATGTGTTGTTCCAGATCGATCCGGCACCCTTCAAGGCCGACCTGGACAGCGCTCAGGCGGCACTGGCCAGAGCCGACGCCACCCGTTATCAGGCTCGCCTGCAAGAGCAGCGTTACCGCGAGCTGGTCAACGACAAGGCCGTCAGCGGCCAGGAATACGACAACGCCAAGGCCAGCCTGCTGCAAGCCAACGCAGCGGTGGCCGAGGCCAAGGCAGCCGTGCAACGAGCCCGTCTGAACCTGGGATACGCCACCGTCACCGCCCCCATCGCTGGCCGCATTGGCCGCGCCCAGGTGACCGAAGGCGCATTGGTCGGGCAGAACGAAGCCACGCCGCTGGCGACCATCGAGCAACTGGACCCCATTCATGTCGACGTCACCCAGTCAACCCGTGAGATCACGGCGCTGCGCAAGGCCTTGCGTGCCGGCCAGCTTCAACGGGTCGACGCAGACCAGGCCAGTGTCACCTTGATCGAGGACGACGGCAGTGCCTACCCGCTGCCTGGCAAGCTGTTGTTTTCCGACATCCAGGTCGACCCTTCGACCAATCAGATCACCCTGCGCAGCGAGTTCCCCAACCCCAACCTCGACTTGCTGCCAGGCAGCTATGTGCGCGTGCGCCTGGCCCAGGCCGTGCAAGCGCAAGGCCTGAGTGTCCCGCAACGGGCGATCCTGCGTGACAGTGCAGGCGTGCCGAAGGTGCTGGTCGTGGATGCTCAGTCTCAGGTCAGCGAACGGCAGGTGGTCCTGGGCAGCGTACAGGGCGACCGCTGGGTAGTGCGCGACGGCCTGGCTGCCGGTGACCAGGTGGTGGTCGAAGGCCTGCAACATGCCAAGGCAGGCGAACGTGTGCAGATCGACACCGCGCCCCAGGCCACCTCCGTCACCCAGCACACCGGCCAGTGAGGGCTTGATCGATGCCGCAATTCTTCATTGACCGCCCTATTTTCGCTTGGGTGGTGGCGCTGTTCATCCTGCTGGCTGGCGCCCTGGCCATTCCTCAGTTGCCTGTGGCGCAGTACCCCAATGTTGCGCCACCGCAGGTAGAGATCTACGCCGTATACCCTGGCGCCTCGGCGGCAACCATGGATGAAAGCGTGGTCAGCCTGATCGAGCAGGAGCTCAACGGCGCCGACAACCTGCTGTACTTCGAGTCGCAGAGCAGCCTGGGCAGCGCCACCATCACCGCCACCTTCGAGCCGGGCACCGTGCCCGACCTGGCCCAGGTCGACGTGCAGAACCGCTTGAAAGTGGTCGAGTCGCGCCTGCCACGCCCGGTTACCCAACAAGGGTTGCAGGTGGAAAAGGTGTCCACTGGCTTCCTGCTGCTGGGCACGCTCACCTCCGAGGACGGGAAGTTCGACGAGACCGCGTTGTCCGACATCCTGGCGCGCAACGTGATGAACGAGATCCGGCGCATCAAGGGGGTCGGCAAAGCGCAGCTGTATGGCTCCGAGCGCGCCATGCGCATCTGGATCGACCCGGCAAAGCTGGTCGGCCTGAACCTCACTCCCAACGACGTGGCCGAAGCCATCAGCGCCCAGAATGCGCAGGTAGCGCCCGGCAGCATCGGCGACCTGCCCAGCCCCGCTACCCAGGAGATCACCGCCAACGTGGTGGTCAAGGGCCAACTGACCACGCCAGAAGCGTTTGCCGCCATTGTACTGCGGGCCAATACCGACGGTTCGGTGGTGACCATCGGTGATGTAGCACGGGTAGAAATCGGTGCCCAGGAGTATCAGTACGGCACGCGCCTGAATGGCAAACCGGCCACCGCATTCAGCGTGCAGCTGGCCCCGGGTGCCAACGCCATGGAGACGGCCACACTGGTGCGCGCCAAGATGAAGGACCTGGCGCGCTACTTCCCGGAGGGTGTGAAGTACGATATACCCTACGACACCTCGCCTTTCGTCAAGGTCTCCATACAGCAGGTCATCAGCACGCTGTTCGAAGCGATGGTGCTGGTGTTCGCGGTGATGTTCCTGTTCCTGCAGAACCTGCGTTATACCTTGATTCCCACACTCGTGGTGCCCGTGGCGCTGATGGGTACCTTCGGCGTGATGCTGTTACTGGGCTTCTCGGTCAACGTGCTGACCCTGTTCGGCATGGTCCTGGCCATTGGCATTCTGGTGGATGACGCCATTGTGGTGGTCGAGAACGTTGAGCGAATCATGGCTGAAGAAGGCCTGGCGCCACGGGAAGCCACACGCAAGGCCATGGGCCAGATCAGCGGGGCGATCATCGGCATCACGCTGGTGCTGGTAGCCGTGTTCCTGCCCATGGCCTTCATGAAGGGCTCGGTCGGCGTGATCTACCAGCAGTTTTCGGTGTCCATGGCAGTTTCCATTCTGTTCTCGGCCTTCCTTGCCCTGAGCCTGACGCCGGCGCTGTGCGCGACGTTGCTCAAGCCTGTGAACCAAGGCGAGCATCATCAGCGCGGCGGTTTCTTCGGCTGGTTCAATCGGCGCTTCGAGGGTATGAGCAAGGGCTATGAGGGCTGGGTGTCCCAAGCACTTCGCCGCAGCGGGATCTACCTGCTGGTGTACGCCGTGCTGCTGGGCGTGTTGGGCTACGGCTTCAGTCAGTTGCCCACTGCCTTCCTGCCCACCGAAGATCAGGGTTACACCATCACCGATATCCAACTGCCGCCAGGCGCTAGCCGCATGCGGACCGAGCAAGTAGCGGCTCAGATCGAAGCGCACAACGGCGGTGAAGCTGGCGTGGGCAATACCACGGTAATTCTGGGTTTCAGTTTCTCCGGCAGTGGCCAAAATGCCGCGTTGGCCTTCACGACCCTGAAGGACTGGTCCGAACGTGGCGCCGATGACAGTGCCCAGTCCATTGCCGATCGCGCGAACATGGCACTCACCCAACTCAAGGACGCCATCGCCTTCGCCGTACTGCCGCCGCCGATTGACGGCCTGGGCGAGTCCACCGGCTTCGAATTCCGCCTGCAGGACCGGGGTGGGCTGGGTCATGCCCAACTCATGGCTGCACGTGACGAGCTGCTGGCCAAGGCGAGCAAGAGCCCGCTACTGACCAACGTGCGCGAGGCGTCCCTGGCCGAAAGCCCGCAAGTGGAGCTGGAGATCGACCGCCGTCAGGCCAATGCACTGGGGGTCTCGTTCGCCGATATCGGCTCGGTGCTGGACGTAGCCGTGGGTTCGAGCTACGTCAATGACTTTCCAAACCAAGGCCGCATGCAGCGGGTGGTTGTGCAAGCTGAGGGCGATCAGCGCAGCCAGGTGGAAGACTTGCTGAAGATTCACGTGCGCAACAGCGCCGGCAAGATGGTGCCGCTTGGCGCCTTTGTCCAGCCCCGATGGGTCAGCGGTCCAGTCCAGTTGACGCGTTACAACGGTTACCCAGCGGTGTCCATTTCGGGTGAGCCGGCAGCCGGACAAAGCTCCGGTCAGGCCATGGCCGAGATCGAGCGAATCGTGGCGCAGCTGCCGCCCGGCGTAGGGCTGGAATGGACCGGCTTGTCGCTGCAGGAAAGGCTTTCGGGCAGCCAGGCGCCGGTACTCATGGCCCTGTCGCTGCTGGTGGTGTTCTTGTGCCTGGCGGCATTGTATGAAAGCTGGTCGATCCCCACTGCGGTGCTGCTGGTGGTGCCCCTGGGCATTCTGGGTGCGGTGCTGGCGGTCACACTGCGCGGCATGCCCAACGACGTGTTCTTCAAGGTGGGCTTGATCACCTTGATCGGGCTTTCGGCAAAGAACGCCATCCTGATCATCGAGTTCGCCAAAAGCCTGGTGGACCAGGGCATGGAAGCCACCCAGGCTGCACTCGAGGCTGCCCGCCTGCGCCTGCGGCCCATCGTGATGACGTCTCTGGCGTTCATCCTTGGGGTGGTGCCACTGGCCATCGCCACCGGTGCCAGCTCGGCAAGCCAGCAAGCCATCGGTACGGGGGTCATTGGCGGTATGTTAAGTGCCACACTGGCGGTGGTCTTCGTACCGGTGTTCTTTGTCGTGGTGATGCGTTTGTCCGGGCGCCGACGACCACTGGAGCCTGGCCACGAGCCAGCCACGCGCGGTCACTGACTGGACAAGCGAAGCGTGAAGTGGGAGGGTTTCGGGCATTGACTGCCAGGAACCCTTTTTCATGCCTGCCACCCTGCCCCCTTGCTCTGTCCTCATGCTCGCCGGCGGCCGTGGCCAACGCATGGGTGGGCGTGACAAAGGGCTGATCGACTGGCAAGGCCGTCCTCTGATTGCCCACGTTCATGCGGTGGTTCGTGGGCTCAGTGATGACCTGATCGTTTCGTGCAATCGCAATCAGCAGGTATACCAGCGGTACGCAGAACAATGCGTGAGTGATGTCGAGGCCGGCTTCCCCGGCCCACTGGCTGGCGTGCTTGCCGGGTTGGCGGTAGCGCGGCACGGGTGGGTGGTGGTGCTCGCCTGCGATGCGCCACGGGTCGATCAGGTATTGATCAACGACCTGCGTCGCGCCGCCTTGGCGGCCAACAATGCCGCCATGGTCCGCCAGGGTGGGTATTGGCAACCGATGTTCAGCGTGCTGCCCCACGCCATCCTGCCACTGCTTGCGCAAGCCTGGAACGCTGGAGAGCGCAGTTTGCAGAGAGCCTTGCTCGGCTCGCCTGTAGCGGCGGTTGATTGCGCTGAAGAGGATTGTCGGTTGAATAATTTCAATAGCCCGCAGTGGCTTGAGGACTGACAAGGTGGCTGTCGGGGTTTTCCCGGTACGAAGAGCAACGGTGGGCTGTGGCGCGGCCCCAGGAATTTAGCTTCGCAGCATAGATTGCCGGGGCTGTCTCGCAACCTATTGCGGCCTGTCAGGCGCCCCGGCAATGTCGCACTTAAGTGCTATATACGTCAGCAGATATCGTGAATACTGTTCCGAATATAACTATTAAGCGCAACCAGACACCTCTACTCAAAGTTAAAACAGGTTACTGTTTCTTTTTGTGCTTCTGTTGATCTTGATCTTGATCTTGATCTTGATCTTGATCTTCGCGACTTCAGAAGGCCGAACG
>NZ_JBICKJ010000048.1:0-158393 GCF_043104125.1 Pseudomonas sp. xss_4 | reverse complement strand
GTGCCGCGATGGGCCGCATAGCGGCCCCAGCAATATGAGCTGCGAAGCTGAAATCCTGGGGGCTGCTTCGCAGGCATCGCGGCCGCTCCGGCAAGAACGCGCCTAAGATTGGATCGCCCAATTAACGCCCTTCGCCAAAAACCGACAAGTCTAGAGGCCGCAGCGCCCCCATCCAGATCGCATGATCGCGGTGGTCTGCCAGCTCATCCCCGGTAAGCGGGTGCAAAAAGACCACCAGCCCCCTGCGGTGCAACGCCAGCCAGGGCAGCACCACGCCAATAAGCTCAGGCTCGAACGCCAACTGACAGCTCCAGTCCGGATGCGGCCCAACAGGCCTGGTGTGCATACGCCCCATGGTGACCGGAAACAGCGCGGCTGCCTCCTCGCACAAGGCTCGCGCCTGCTCCAAGGTGGAGGCGTCGTAGTACACGTGGGCGTGATAACCCTTGATTCTCTGCACAGCTACTCCTGATGTGCGTCGATTCTGACAACATGCCACAAGCGGGCCCAGCATCTCAGAGGCAACGCTCGTGCTCAAGCCAATCCACGAAGCGTGCGATCAACGCCCCGCGACGCTTGCGCGGCGGCAATACGGCGTAATACCCACGTGCCGACCGCAAGGTGCCCTCCAACGGCCGGCACAGCAACCCTTGGTCGACCAGCCCATCCACCAGATGCCGCCAGCCGATCGCCATGCCCTGGCCCGCGATGGCGGCCTGGATCAACAACGTGTAGTTGTCGAACCGCAGCTGCCCCGCAGGCGGCGCGCTGGTCACCCCGAGCCCGCGAAAGACACCTGCCCAGTCGAACCACCGGCTCGCCTGCTCACCCTTGAGATGCAGCAGCGGCAAACGCTGCAAAGCCGCGGCAGACAAGGGTTTGCCATGGACAAGGCGAGGGCTGCATACCGGGAAAACCTCCTCATCGAACAGCCAACGGCTCTCGCCTTGATGAAAACGCCCATCGCCGAATAGCACCGCCACGTCAATGTCCGGGCGCAACATGCCTTGGCTTCGCTCACCCGTCACCAGGCTTACATCGACCTGTGGATACGCTTCATGAAAGCGCTGCAGACGGGGTATCAACCAGAACGCAGCGAATGCAAAATCCGTCGCCACCTGAAGTACTTCACGCTGATGGCGCCCGCTTGCGCGGGCCACGCCATCGTCCATGGTTTGCAACCCCTGGCTGGCGTACTCGAACAACACTTGGCCCGCCTCGGTCAGCTCGATGCCCCGGTAGATGCGGTCGAACAGCCGCGCGCCCAGTTGCGCCTCCAGGCGTTTTACCTGCTGACTGATTGCCGGTTGCGTGGTGCCCAGCTCCAAGGCAGCTGCCGTAAAGCTGCGCAAGCGTGCGGCCGCCTCGAACACGCGTAGGGTATCCAACGACAATCCAGCAAGGTGTTCAAACATAAGCCTGGCTAATCCCACGCATTGCCCTACGGGGGCTTTACCCATGTTATGCACAGCCGCATCGTGGTAGGCAAGCATTGCGCATAACCTTCAACGATGGGAGCTTGCATGAAACGCCCTAATATCCTGTTCATTATGGCTGATCAGATGGCAGCACCCTTGCTGCCCATCTACGCCGACTCACCCATACAGATGCCTCATCTCACTCGTCTGGCTGCACAGGCCGTGGTGTTCGATTCGGCTTACTGCAATAGCCCGCTGTGCGCCCCCTCGCGTTTCACCCTCGTCAGTGGTCAGCTCCCTAGCCGTATTGGGGCCTATGACAACGCGGCTGACTTCCCCGCCGATATCCCCACCTACGCCCACTATCTGCGCCGCTTAGGCTATCGCACGGCGCTGTCCGGCAAGATGCATTTCTGCGGGCCCGATCAACTGCACGGCTATGAGGAACGCCTGACCAGCGATATCTACCCGGCCGACTACGGCTGGGCCGTGAATTGGGATGAGCCTGACGTGCGACCAAGCTGGTACCACAACATGTCCTCAGTGCTGCAGGCCGGGCCATGCGTACGTACGAACCAGCTGGATTTTGACGAGGAAGTGGTGTTCAAGGCGCGTCAGTATTTGTATGACCATGTCCGTGAAAACGACGGCCGCCCGTTCTGTCTGACAGTGTCCATGACCCACCCTCACGATCCCTACACCATCCCCAAACGCTACTGGGATCGCTACGACGGTGTGGATATCCCGTTACCCAAGCACACGGATAGCCAAGCCTCGCTCGATCCCCACTCCCAGCGATTGCTCAAGGTCTACGACCTTTGGGACAAACCGCTCCCTGTGGACAAAATCCGCGATGCCCGGCGGGCCTACTTCGGCGCTTGCAGCTACATCGACGACAATATCGGTCAATTGCTGCACACCCTTGAGGAATGCAACCTCGCCGACGACACCTTGATCGTGTTCTCGGGCGACCATGGCGACATGCTGGGTGAGCGCGGCCTCTGGTACAAAATGCATTGGTTCGAGATGTCAGCCCGTGTACCGCTCCTGATCCATGCCCCGCAACGCTTCTCGGCCGGACGCGTCAGTGCGTCCGTCTCGACCTGCGACCTGCTGCCTACCCTGGTCGAGCTGGCAGGTGGGGCTGTGGATAAATCCCTTCACCTGGACGGCCGCTCACTGCTTGGCCACCTGCAAGGGCAGAGCGGTCACGATGAGGTGATTGGTGAATACATGGCCGAGGGTACCGTCGGCCCGCTGATGATGATCCGCCGGGGTTCCTACAAGTTCGTGTACAGCGAGGACGACCCCTGTCTACTCTATGACCTGAGCCGCGACCCGTACGAGCGGGAGAATCTGGCTACCAGCCCGGATCATCAGGCATTGCTGCAGGGGTTCGTCACCGAGGCGCGCCAGCGCTGGGACATACCCGGCCTGCGCGAGCAGGTGCTGGCCAGCCAGCGACGTCGCCGTCTGGTGGCCCAGGCACTGGCCATTGGCAAGTTGAGCAGCTGGGATCACCAACCTTGGGTGGACGCCAGTCAGCAGTACATGCGCAACCACATCGATCTTGACGACCTCGAGCGCAAGGCACGTTATCCACAGCCCGCCCCACTGGATTGAAAAGAGAGCCCGCCATGCATACGTTCGCAGCTACCTTGTTCGCGCTAGCCGTCAGCCTGAGTACGCTTAACGCCCAGGCCGCCGATAACAACGCGCAATGCTCAACCGTCAAGCTGGCCGACCCCGGGTGGAGTGACATCGCCACCACCAACGCAGTGGCCCGGCTGTTGCTTGAACCCCTGGGGTACCAGGTGAAGGTGGAGAGCCTGGCGGTGCCGATCATCTATGGCGGGCTCAAGGATGGCCAAGTCGATGCCTTTCTTGGGAGCTGGATGCCTGCGCACCAAGGCTTCCATGACAAGTTCGTCGCCAACGGGGATGTGCAGCAGCTCTCGCGTAACCTGCAAGGAACCGAATTCACCCTGGCGGTGCCGGACTATGTGTGGAAAGGCGGGGTACGTGATTTCGCGGACTTGAACAAGCACGCCGATCAGTTTGGCAGGAAGCTGTACGGCATTGGCTCAGGCGCGCCGGCCAATCTCTCGCTGCAAGAGATCATCAAGGGTGATGCCTTCGGCCTGAGCAAATGGAAACTGGTGGAGTCCAGCGAGCAGGCCATGCTGGCCCAGGTGGATCGAGCGGTCAAGAAACAGCAGTACATAGCCTTCCTCGGCTGGACGCCGCACCCCATGAACGTGAAGCTGAACATGCATTACTTGACCGGTGGCGAGAAGTGGTTCGGTAGCAAAGGCGACGTGTTCACGCTGACACGTAAGGGTTATCCACAAGCCTGCCCGAACGCGGCAAAGTTGCTGAGCAACCTGAGCTTCACGCTGGACATGGAAAACACCATCATGGCCGAGGTTCTGGATAAGAAGATCAGCTTCGACGAGGCGGCCAGGGCCTGGGTGAAAGCGCACCCCGAGGCACTGGATGGCTGGCTGAACGGCGTGACCACCAAAGCGGGTGCAGACGCCGTCGCGGCCGTGAAACAAACCTTGTAAACAGCGAGTGGAGAGCGGGTCTGTCTGCGGTTGATTCGTGAAACAGATCACTCTCCAGAACAGACACATCCTGGGGATTTGACCACCCTATGCATCGCCTCATACGCCTGCTGCCCTTTCTAGCCTGGCTGCCGCGCCAGACGCCCCGCAGCTTGCGTCAGGACCTGCTGGTAGGTTTGAGCGGCGCCATCCTTGCGCTCCCGCAATCCATCGCCTATGCCCTGATCGCCGGCCTGCCAGCGGAATATGGGCTGTATGCAGCCATCGTCCCGGTGCTGATCGCCTGCCTGTGGGGGTCCTCCTGGCACCTGATCTGCGGACCGACGGCGGCCATTTCCATCGTGCTTTACGCCAGTGTCAGCCCGTTGGCAGTAGCAGGAAGCGATGACTACATCACCCTTGTGCTGCTGCTGACCTTTCTGGGCGGTGTCTTCCAGTTGCTGCTGGGGCTTCTGCGTTTCGGGGCCTTGGTCAATTTCGTCTCGCATTCGGTAGTGATCGGCTTCACCCTTGGGGCTGCCGTGGTCATCGCGCTGGGGCAGCTGCCCAACCTGCTCGGGCTGGATTTGCCCAGCCAGGCCACCGCCTTGAAGACGGCTCAGGACTTGGCCAGCCATGCCGGCGAAATGGATGTGCCGTCCTTGATACTGGGGGCGCTTACCGTTGCAGTGGGCATGGCGCTGAAACTATGGCGCCCCCGCTGGCCTAGCCTGTTGATCAGTCTGTTGGCCGTCAGCCTGCTGGCGTGGCTGCTGCCCGGCGTGTTCGAGCACGTGCCGCGTGTACCGGTGTTCGAGGGGCGCCTGCCACCTCTGAGTGCCGTGCCGCTGCTGGACATGGACCTGATACTGCGCCTGCTCCCCAGCGCCGTGGCCGTTGGCATGCTGGGACTGGTGACCAGCTTGTCCATCGCCCGTTCGTTGTCTGCGCGCTCCGAGCAACTGATTGACGCCGACCGGGAAATACGAGCCCAAGGGCTCTCCAACATCGTCGGTGCGTTCTTTTCCGGCTACCTCTCATCGGGCTCGTTCACCCGATCGGGCCTGAGCTATGACGCAGGCGCACGCTCGCCCATGGCCGGGGTGTTCTCGGCGCTGTGGGTAGCGGTGTTCGCCGTCGCCGGTGCCGGCCTGATCGCGCACCTGCCGATTCCGGCGATGGCTGGCAGCATTCTGTTGATTTGCTGGGGGCTGGTTGATCGCAAGGCCATCGGCGCATTGCTGCGTGTGAGCCGCGCCGAGTTCGTGGTCATGGCGCTGACGGCAGCGGCCACCTTGCTCCTGGAATTGCAGACGGCCATCTATGCCGGTGTGCTGGTTTCCCTGTTCTTCTACCTCAAGCGCACCTCGCGTCCGCGCATCCACCAGAGCCGCGAAGGCGATGCGGACATCTTGCGTGTAGGCGGCTCGATCTTCTTCGGTGCCGCGCATTACCTGCAAGTACGCCTGCAGCGCTGCCAGGGCCCGCAGGTGGTCATGGATGCGCGGCAGGTCAACTTCATCGACTATTCAGGGGTGGACATGCTGCACCGCGAGGCGAGGCGGCTGCAGCGAACGGGCGGCAGCCTGACCTTGCGCGGCGCCAGGCCACAGGTGATCGAAGAGTTGCACAAGCTCGAAGGCCCGGCGCGTTGCCCAATCCGGTTCGAGGACTGAGCAGCC
The DNA here is from genome assembly GCF_043104125.1 of Pseudomonas sp. xss_4. Lineage (NCBI taxonomy): Bacteria > Pseudomonadati > Pseudomonadota > Gammaproteobacteria > Pseudomonadales > Pseudomonadaceae > Pseudomonas > Pseudomonas sp. xss_4. The sequence continues at coordinate 152,747 of NZ_JBICKJ010000048.1, read as the reverse complement.
ACATGAAGCGCCGCTCAGGCGCTCAGATTGCTGTCAGCCCCGCGCCAGCTGGCGGCGCAGTTCAGCGAGAACCGGAGCAGTGTCCGGCCGCACACCGCGCCACACATAAAAAGCTTCGGCGGCTTGTTCGGCCAGCATCCCCAGACCGTCCAGCACCTTGGCAGCGCCATGTTGGGTGGCCCACTGGCAGAACGGCGTTGGCGCCTTGCCATACATCATGTCGTAGCACACCGTGCGACCGGGTTCGATGAGGCTGCTGGCAATCGGTGGCAGCTCACCGGCCAGGCTGGCCGAGGTTGCATTGATGATCACGTCCACCGCCTCTTGCAACCAGGCGAACCCGCTGGCCACCACCGGCCCCAGCTCATCGAACGCCTCGGCCAGGCGTTCGGCCTTTTCCACCGTGCGGTTGGCGATCACCAGTGACTGCGGGTTTTGCGCTAGCAGCGGCTCCAGCACCCCGCGCACGGCGCCGCCGGCACCGAGGACAAGGATGCGTTTACCTGCCAGTTCCACACCGGCATTGACGGTCAGGTCACGGACCAGCCCCGCACCGTCGGTGTTGTCCCCCTGCAAAGTACCGTCGTGCAGCTTGCTGAGCGTGTTCACCGCGCCTGCACGACGCGCGCGCGGGGTAAGGCTGTCGCACAGGCGATAGGCTTCTTCCTTGAATGGCACGGTGACGTTGGCACCGCTGCCTTGCTTGAAAAAGCCGCGCGCGCAGTCACTGAAGTCGTCCAGCGGCGCCAGCAGCGTGGCGTACTCCAGGTCCTGGCCGGTCTGTTCGGCGAACAGGCGATGAATCAGCGGCGACTTGCTGTGGCCGATCGGGTTGCCAAAAACGACGTACTGGTCCATGACGGCTCCTTGAATGGTTACAGGCTTACTGGCCGAGCCAGTCACGGTCTTGCAGGAAGTACTCGGTCAGCCGCGCCTCTTCACTGCCTGGCGCGGGTTTCCAGTCATAGCCCCAGCGTACCTGCGGTGGTAGCGACATGAGGATGGACTCGGTGCGCCCGCCAGACTGCAGCCCGAACAACGTGCCACGGTCGTAGACCAGGTTGAACTCGACGTAGCGGCCCCGGCGAAACTCCTGGAATTCCCGTTGCTGTGGGGTATAGGGCGTACCCTTGCGGCGCTGCACGATGGGCAGGTACGCGTCGATATAGGCATCGCCGATGGCGCGGATGAAGGCGAAGCAGGTATCGAAGTCCCACTCGTTCAGGTCATCGAAGAACAGCCCGCCGATGCCACGGGGCTCACCCCGGTGCTTGAGGTGAAAATACCGGTCGCACCAGGCCTTGTAGCGTGGGTAAACATCGGCGCCAAAGGGCGCGCACGCCTGTTCCGCGATTCGATGCCAGTGCACGCAATCTTCCTCTACACCGTAATACGGCGTCAGGTCGAAGCCACCGCCGAACCACCAGACCGGCTCTTCGCCTTCCTTCTCGGCGATGAAAAACCGCACGTTGGCGTGGGAAGTAGGCACGTGGGGGTTATGCGGGTGGATCACCAGCGACACCCCGAGCGCCTGGAAACCGCGCCCAGCCAACTCCGGCCGATGGGCGCTGGCTGAAGGCGGCAACCCGGTGCCGAACACATGGGAGAAATTCACCCCGCCTTTCTCGATGACGGTGCCTTCGCCGATCACCCGCGTACGGCCCCCACCACCCGCTTCGCGCACCCAGGCGTCCTCGACGAAGCGGGCGCCGCCGTCTTCGCGTTCCAGGGCTGAGCAGATGCGGTCTTGCAAGTCGAGCAGATAGGCTTTCACAGCCTCGGTGCGGCTAATCATCGGGTCACCAGGAGCGGGCAGGAAACAAGTGGCGCGTAGCATAACACCGCCTGCCAGCGCCCCGCAGTTGACGGCAGTCAAGCAAAGGCGTCCGATAGAGGCCCCTTTCCCGATCCCGAATCCAGGAGTACGAGATGGCCAAGCGTATCCAGTTCAGCCAGCACGGCGGCCCCGAAGTGCTGCAGTGGGTTGACTTCGAGCCCGCTGACCCTGGGCCTCAGCAAGTGCGCGTGCGCAACCACGCTGTGGGCCTGAACTTCATCGATACCTATTTCCGCAGCGGTTTGTACGCGCCGCCGTCCCTGCCTTCGGGCCTGGGTACCGAAGGGGCAGGGGTAGTCGAGGCCGTGGGCCCTGGCGTGTCCCGATTGAAGGTCGGCGACCGCGTGGCGTATGGCGGGGGCCCATTGGGCGCCTACGGCGAGGTGCACACGCTGCCTGAGGCCAACCTGGTCAAGCTGCCAGAGGCCATCAGCTTCGAACAGGCTGCCGCCGTCATGCTCAAGGGCCTGACCGTGCAGTACCTGCTCAAGCAGACCTACGCTGTGCAACCTGGCGATGTAATCCTGTTCCATGCGGCCGCAGGCGGTGTGGGTTCGCTGGCGTGCCAGTGGGCAAAGGCGCTGGGTGCCAAGCTCATCGGTACCGTGAGCTCTGCCGAAAAAGCCGAGCGGGCCAAGGCCTTGGGCGCCTGGGCCACCATCGACTACAGCCAGGAGGATGTCGCCAAACGGGTGCTGGAGCTGACCGACGGCAAGAAATGCCCAGTCGTGTATGACGGGGTGGGCGCCGACACCTGGCTGACGTCGCTCGATTGCCTGCAAGCGCGGGGGTTGATGGTGAGCTTCGGCAATGCCTCGGGTGCGGTGAGTGGGGTGAACCTGGGCATTCTGGCGCAGAAGGGCTCGCTGTACGTCACACGGCCGACCCTGGCGACTTATGCCAACAACGCCGAGAACACCCAGGCCATGGCTGATGACCTCTTCGCCATGATTGCCAGCGGCAAAGTGACGGTGGATATCCAGCAGCGCTACCCGCTCAGCGAAGCGGCCAAGGCCCAGAGCGAGCTGTCGGCGCGGCGGACTGTGGGGTCCACTGTTTTGTTGCCTTGATTGGCAGAAGGTCGCGTTATGGCGACCAGGTGCTTGCCTTGGTTTTTGTAGTGTTGCGCAGATCGAGCGCCACGCGGGCGGCGCTCGATCTCACAGGCGCGATAAACCTAAAGGCGAACACCTGTCAGCCCTCACACCTTCTTCTGCGACGGCGGAGTCGACTCGATGCCATCCAGGATGGCCTCGACTACGCCTTCTGCCATTTCAATCGCATGCAGGTTCGACCAGAACATGCCACGGCCTTCTTCTCGCAGGTAATCCAGGGCTTTGTAGCCGGTTTCGTAGGCGCTACGCAGGTACAGGGCTACGTGGACCAGAGCGTCCTCGGCGGAAATGTTCGGGTTGACTGCAAACAGCGGCTCGTGACCTGCGTCGCAGCGGCCAAATGGGTGGGCGGAAGTAGAAGGAAGGGGTGGATCAGGTACGATTTTTTTCAAGGCTTGCTCCAGACGATGAAGCTGGCGCCAAGCCGTTACCACACGGTTAAGGCGGCAGCTGTACGCGAGGTGGTAAACCGGGCTGGAGCGCTCCCGGCAGGCATGACGCCTCCCGCGCACAGCTGCCATAGCTGTGACGCCCCAGGTACATCCGGGTTACCACACCCGATCGCCAAGGTATTTGGCGACAGCTGAAGCCTATGGGGAGAGGTTCCTACTGAAAAGGTGATGGAAGGGGACGCGGCTCGTAGGATATTTCCCAAACCGAATATCAAACAACCGCCTTGGCAAAAATCAGAAAAAACCAAGTCGTCATGAGGGGGATGGCTCAGGCGCTCGGTCCAAGCCTGGCCAACAGCATGGCCCGCAGGTGCATCAACCCGGCCGCACCACTTCACCGGTAGCCAGATTGCGAATCAAACTCGGGTTCTTCCGCCCGCCCAACGCCCCACCCAGCACCAGATCCAGTTGTCCGTGGAAGTACTGCTCCACCCGCAGCCGGGTCTTTGCCGCAGGGCGCCCGCCAGGGTTGCACGACGTGGAGATCAGCGGCCCGACCAACGCGCACAGCTCGCGCACCACGGGGTGGTCGCTGACGCGAAGCGCTACGGTGTCGTGCTGCCCGGTCACCCATTCAGGTAACAGATCCTGATGCGGCACCAGCCAGGTGTTGGGACCAGGCCAGGTGCTGGCCATCCGGTCGATCCAGTCTTCGGGGAAGTCTTCGAACAGGAAGTCGAACTGGCGGATGTTGTCAGCGACCAGGATCAACCCCTTATCCACAGGTCGCGACTTCAGTGCCAGCAGCCGATAGACCGCGTCCTCGTTCCACGGGTCGCAGCCCAGGCCCCAGACCGCCTCCGTCGGGTAGGCGATCACTGCGCCAGCCCGGATTTCACGTGCGGCTTGTTGCACACGAAAACTGCTCACCATTGATGTTTCTCCACTGGGAATGTTGCCTGGGCGCAGTTTACTCAGCCCGAGCGGGCAAACCAACGCCCCGCTTGATTGCTGACCCGGCCAGCAAGCTCCAGTTCGGTGAGCTGCGCCAGTACCTCTGCCAGCGGCTGCTCACTGCAATGGGCTAGGCTTTCGGTGCTCTGCGGTGCCGCATGCAGCAGCGCCAGCAGCGGGTGATCGAAGGTGTCTGCAGCTGCCGGAGGCAGGTTCTGCCAGCCTTGCAGGGTTTCGAGTATCTGCTCGACGCTTTCGACAAGCAGGGCGCCGTCGCGGATCAGCTGGTGACAGCCTTTGGCGCCGGGGTGATGAATGGAGCCGGGAATGGCATAGACCTCACGGCCCTGCTCGGCGGCGAGCCGGGCCGTGATCAACGAGCCACTGGCCAAGCTGGCCTCGACCACCAGCACACCCAACGAAAGACCGCTAATGATGCGGTTGCGCCGGGGAAAATTACCGGGCAGCGGCCCGGCGTCGAGCGGATACTCCGACACCAGTGCACTGCCGTTGTCGATCATCGCCTGGGCCAACGGCTTGTGCCGCTGTGGATAAAGTTTTTCAAGCCCTGTGCCCAGTACGCCTATCGTGGCCCCGCCAGCCTGCAGCGCAGCACGGTGAGCGGCACCATCGATGCCTACCGCCAGGCCACTGGTGACGACGAAGCCCGCCTGGGCAAGGTACCTGGCAAATGCGCCAGCCGTGTCCACCGCCGGCGGCGTCGCGCGGCGGCTGCCCACGATCGCCAGTTGTGGGCGGCTGAGCAGTGAAGCGTTCCCCGCCACGAACAGCAGCGGCGGGGCATCGTCGATTTCGGCGAGCAGTGCGGGGTAGTCTGGGCTGTCCCACATCAGCAATTGCTGGCCCGGACGCTCTAGCCAGCGCATTGCAGCACTGGCCGCATCCCGCACTTGAGGGCTGCGCCTTGCATCGATGCTGGCATGGGGGATGCCCAGTGCGCGCCAGGCAGCACCGGGGGCACTGAGCGCCGATGAGGCACTTCCGAAGGCCTCGATCAGGGTAGAAAAGCGGCGCAAGCCGGTCTCAGGAAGGCAATGCAGGCGCAACCGCGCCTCCAGTTCTGCAGGCGGGCAAGTAGATAAAGAGCAATCAGACATCGGCAATCATCCTTGATGCGAAACGGTGGATTCAGGCTGCGCAACCTGTGGATAACTCTGTGAGTAACACTTTGAAAAGCTGTCCATTGGCTGGGGGCTATCACGCCAATAGTCACCCTAGACGAGGTTGCCTGGTGCCGAAGTCCGCGTTTCCCTTTATTATGTGTGTTCAGTTTTCAACCAAACGCACAGTGACTGCCTGACCTTATGGCCATTTTGAACATTCTCGAATTCCCGGACCCGCGCCTGCGCACCATCGCCAAACCGGTGACGGCGTTCGACGACGCCCTGCGCCAGCTGATCGACGACATGTTTGAAACCATGTACGAAGCCCCTGGCATCGGCCTGGCTGCGACCCAGGTCAACGTGCACCAGCAAGTCGTGGTGATGGACCTCAGCGAAGACCGCAGCGAACCTCGCGTCTTCATCAACCCGTCGGTCGAGGAACTGACCGATGACATGGGCCAGTACCAGGAAGGTTGCCTGTCAGTGCCGGGCTTCTACGAGAACGTCGATCGGCCCCTGCGCGTGAGGGTCAAGGCCCAGGATCGTGACGGCACACCGTTCGAGCTGGAATGCGAAGGCCTGCTGGCGGTGTGCGTGCAGCACGAGTTCGATCACCTCAATGGCAAGCTGTTCGTCGACTACCTGTCACAGCTCAAGCGGGATCGAATCAAGAAGAAGCTGGAAAAACAGCACCGCCAGCAAGCCTGATTCCCACCTTCCAGAAGGCTTGCTCCGGCAAGCCTTTTTCTTTTTGCAGCGAGAACACCATGCGCATCGTCTTTGCAGGCACTCCCGAGTTTGCCGCCGAACATCTCAAGGCTTTGCTCGACAGCCCGTACGAAGTCGTGGCCGTCTACACCCAGCCCGATCGCCCGGCAGGCCGCGGTCAGAAGCTGATGCCCAGCGCCGTCAAGGCGCTGGCCGTGGCCCATGACATCCCGGTGATGCAACCACCAAGCCTGCGCAATGCCGAGGCCCAGGCACAATTGGCAGCCTTGGCACCCGACCTGATGGTCGTGGTTGCCTACGGCTTGATCCTGCCTCAGGCGGTACTGGACATCCCGCGCCTTGGCTGCATCAACAGCCACGCGTCCCTGCTGCCACGCTGGCGCGGGGCGGCCCCGATTCAGCGGGCAGTGCAGGCGGGCGATGCCGAAAGCGGCGTGACCGTCATGCGCATGGAAGCGGGCCTGGACACCGGCCCCATGCTGCTCAAGGTCGTCACCCCGATCAACGCCACTGATACCGGCGGCAGCCTGCACGATCGCCTGGCGCAAATGGGGCCGGCGGCCGTCATCCAGGCCATCGCCGGGCTGGCCGATGGCACCTTGCACGGCGAGACGCAGGACGACGCCCTGGCTACCTATGCGCACAAGCTGAACAAGGACGAAGCGCGTCTGGACTGGTCCCTGCCAGCTGAACAGCTGGAGCGCCTGATTCGGGCATTCAACCCTTGGCCGATTTGCCACAGCACGCTCGACGGGGAAACCGTGAAGGTGCTGGGTGCGTGCTTGGCCACAGGGCAGGGCGCACCCGGTGAAATCCTGGCGGCAAGCAAAGACGGCCTGGTGGTTGCCTGCGGCGAGCAGGCGCTCAGCCTGACCCGCCTGCAATTGCCGGGTGGCAAAGCGCTAGCCTTCGCTGACCTGTTCAACAGCCGCAAAGAGAAATTCACGCCAGGCAAGGTGCTCGGCCAATGAACCCACGCCTGGCTGCCGCCCGTGCCCTTGCCGCTGTGCTCAGCGGCAAGGCCTCCCTCAACAGCTCCCTGCCCGCGCAACTGGACAAGGTCGAGGACCGTGACCGCGGGCTGACCCAAGACCTGGCCTTTGGTACCGCCCGTTGGCAGCCGCGCCTGGGCCTGCTGGCAGCGCAGCTGTTGCAAAAGCCCTTCAAGGCCGCCGATGCCGATGTGCAGGCGTTGTTGCTGATTGGCTTGTACCAGTTGTTCTATACCCGCATCCCGGCTCATGCCGCCATTGGTGAAACCGTGGGTTGCGCCGACAAGCTGAAAAAACCCTGGGCCAAGGGGCTGCTGAACGCGGTGCTGCGCCGTGCACAGCGCGACGGCGAAGCCATGCTGGCCGACATGGAGCGCGACCCGGTAGTGCGCACCGCCCATCCACGCTGGCTGCAAAAGGCGCTCAAGGCCTTCTGGCCGGACCAGTGGGAAGCCATCTGCGCCGCCAACAATGCGCACCCGCCGATGATCCTGCGCGTCAACCGCCGCCATCACAGCCGCGACGGCTACCTGAAGCTGCTCGCCGATGCAGGCGTCCAGGCCCAGGCCTGCGCGTATAGCCGTGACGGTATCGTGCTGGCCGAGCCGCGGGATGTTCGCGGCCTGCCAGGCTTTGCCGAGGGCTGGATCAGCGTCCAGGACGAAGCCGCGCAACTGGCCGCCGACCTGCTAGAGCTGGCGCCCGGTCAACGCGTGCTCGACGCATGCTGCGCCCCGGGAGGCAAGACCTGCCATGTGCTGGAGGCCGAAGCCGGGCTCTCTCACGTGGTGGCCATCGACCTTGAAGCCAAGCGCCTGGTGCGCGTGCGCGAAAACCTCGACCGCCTGAGGCTCGACGCCGAACTGATCGCCTGCGATGCCCGCGACACGGCCAGTTGGTGGGATGGCAAACCGTTCCAGCGCATCCTGCTGGACGCTCCTTGCTCGGCCACTGGCGTCATCCGTCGTCATCCAGACATCAAGCTCACTCGCCAGGCCGAAGACATCGCGCCACTGGCGGCCTTGCAAGGCGAGTTGCTCGATGCCCTGTGGCCAACACTGGAGGTGGGCGGCATGCTGCTGTACGCCACCTGCTCCAGCCTACCGACCGAAAATACCGAGGTGATCGGCGCGTTCCTGGCGCGCACGCCAGGCGCACGCGAGCTGGACCTGGCCACCGAAGCGGGCCTGCGCCAGACGCATGGGCGCCAGTTGTTGGCCCAGGAAGGCGGCCACGACGGTTTCTACTATGCCAAGCTGATCAAGATTGCCGCCTCGCGCGGTTGAGCACACTGGGGAGTAGCGGATGAAGATCATCATCCTGGGCGCCGGCCAGGTGGGCGGAACGCTTGCAGAGCACCTGGCCAGCGAGGCCAACGACATCACCGTGGTCGACACCGATGGCGACCGCCTGCGCGACCTGGGTGATCGCCTGGATATCCGCACCGTGCAGGGGCGTGGGTCGCTGCCTACGGTGTTGCGACAGGCAGGCGCCGAGGACGCCGACATGCTGGTTGCCGTGACCAACAGCGACGAGACCAACATGGTCGCGTGCCAGGTGGCCTACTCGCTGTTCCACACACCGACAAAAATCGCCCGGGTGCGCGAGTCGGCCTACCTGACCCGCGAAGAACTGTTCGACAACGACCACATCCCGGTCGATGTGCTGATCAGCCCAGAACAGGTCGTCACCCACTACATCAAGCGCCTGATCGAACAGCCCGGTTCGTTGCAGGTCATCGACTTCGCCCAGGGCAAGGCGCAGTTGGTGGCCGTGAAGGCGTACTACGGCGGCCCGCTGGTCGGCCAGCAGCTGCGCCAGATACGCGCGCACATGCCCCATGTGGAAACCCGGGTGGCGGCGATCTTCCGCCGTGACCGCTCGATCACACCGCGCGGTGACACGGTGATCGAGGCCGATGACGAGGTGTTCTTCATCGCCGCCAAAAAGGATATCCGGGCGGTCATGGGTGAGCTGCGCCGCATCGATGAAACCAACAAGCGTGTCGTCATCGCTGGCGGCGGGCAGATAGGCGAGCGCCTGGCCGAAGCCATCGAAAGCCGCTACCAGGTAAAAATCATCGAGATGAACCCGGCACGCTGCCGCTACCTGTCCGATACGTTGGACAGTACCGTGGTGCTGCAGGGCAGCGCATCGGACAAGGACCTGATGCTGGAAGAAAACATCGCCGACACCGATATCTTCCTGGCTCTGACCAACGATGACGAAGCCAACATCATGTCGTCCCTGCTGGCCAAGCGCCTGGGTGCACGCAAGGTCATGACGATCATCAACAACCCGGCCTATGTAGACCTGGTGCAGGGGGGTGAAATCGACATTGCCATCAGCCCGCAATTGGCCACCATCGGCACTTTGCTGGCGCATGTGCGCCGTGGCGATATCGTGAGCGTGCATTCGCTGCGTCGTGGTGCAGCCGAAGCCATCGAGGCGGTGGCCCACGGTGATGCGAAGTCGAGCAAGGTGGTGGGCAAGGCAATCGAGGACATAACCCTGCCCCCAGGCACGACCATCGGTGCCATCATTCGCCACGACAGTGTGCTCATCGCGCACGACACGACAGTCATCGAATCAGGTGACCACGTGATCCTATTCGTTGTGGACAAGAAACACATTCGGGATGTGGAAAAGCTGTTCCACGTCGGCTTGAGTTTCTTCTAGGAGGCGGGACATGCGCCAATCGTTGGAAAACATGCTGGCCAAGGGTGTGGATAACCCATTGCTGCGCTTTGGCTTGGGCAAGGCTTGGCTCGACGAAGGCAATGGCGCGCAGGCTGCAGTGCACCTGGCTCGCTGTGTCGAGCAGGACCCCAAGTACTCGGCAGCCTGGAAGTTGTTAGGCAAGGCCTACCAGTTGCTGGCGGACCTGCCAGCGGCGCGCAAGGCCTGGGAAGACGGCATCGCGTCGGCGCAGGCCCATGGTGACAAGCAGGCCGAGAAAGAGATGACGGTGTTTCTCAAGAAACTCGACAAACGCTGAGCTCGCTAGCGCCGACGCATCGGCTGCCAGACAGCCGCTGCTGGCGATGCGCGCCTCAATACCAGCGCGCCTCACCTGCCGGACGCTTCTTGAAGCGCTTCATGCTCCACATGTACTGGCTGGGATACTCGCGCACATACCGCTCGACCACCTTGCTCATCGCGGCCGCCGACTCGTGCACGTCGGTGCTATACATCGCCTCCGGCGCGGCTTCCAGAAACACCTTGAAGCCTGAGCCATCAGGCAGACGCAGGGCATGCAGGAAAACCCCGACTGCCTTGCCGCCAGCCAGCATGTTCGGCACGAACTTGCTGGTCAGCGCCTCAGTGCCCAGGAAGGGAACGAATACACCCGCCGATTCGGCCGGCTCGGGGTCGGCCGGGATGCCGACCTGGCCACCGCGCCGAACTTCCTTGATCACACTGAGGATGCCTTCCTTGGTCGAAGGTGCCACGCGGTTGCCCATCTGCACACGCTGCTCGCGCAGCAGGTCGTCCACCGCCTTGAGCTTGGGTGGCCGGTAAAAAATGATCGGCTTGCATTGGTTGCAATAGAAGTGGTTCAGCACTTCCCAATTGCCCAAATGGCTGGTGATACCCACAACCCCCTTTCCTGAAGCCAGGGCCTGCTCCAGCACTTCAAGCCCATGCACTTCCTTGACCAGTTCCAGCGAACGGTGTGGGGGCCAGATCCAGGCGCAGGCGCTTTCGACGAAGGATTTGCCGATGTCCCGCAGTGCCTGGCCGACCAGCTGCTCGCGGGCAACCGGGTCCATCTCGGGGAAGCATTTGGCCAGGTTGATGCGCACCACGTTGCGCGAGCCATTGGGTATTTTCCACATCAGCCAGCCGATGCCGGCCCCGACGCGTTGCACCGCACCCCAAGGCAACTTGGCGAACAGTCGCAGCACCCCGACCATCAGGGCGCCCTTGAACTTTTCCACAGGCGAGTTCCTTATTTCAGCAAGACGGGCATTGTAACCCTTCAGTGGGACAAGGCGGCGTAGCGATCACAGTCGGTGGTGTGGTCCATGACCATGCCGGTTGCCTGCATGAAGGCATAGCAGATGGTCGGGCCGACGAAGGTGAAGCCGGCCTTGCGCAACGCCTTGCTCATGGCTTGGGCTTCTTCGGTCACGGCCGGGACTTCGCTGCGCGTGTTGAAATGATTGATCTTCGGGGCGCCGCCGACGAACGACCATAGCCACTCGGCGGGGTTATCCACAGCCAGCCAGGCCTGGGCATTGCGCCTGGCAGCCTTGAGCTTGAGCCGATTGCGGATAATGCCGGCATCCTGCATCAACGCCTCGATGCGCTCGTCGCTCATCACCGCGAGTTTCGCAGGATCGAAGCCCTCCAGCACTTCACGGTAGCGCTCGCGCTTGCGCAGCACGGTGATCCAGGAAAGCCCTGCCTGGAACCCTTCGAGCAAAAGCATCTCGAACAGCAACGCCGGGTCACGCTGGGGCGTTCCCCATTCCTGGTCATGGTAGGTCTGGTACAACGGATCGTCGGTACACCAAAAGCAGCGTGGCATAAGGCTCCAATGAGTAGAGGGCGAGGCGAATCAGGTTATACTCCCGCTCTTTACATCCGCATCCCCAGATACAGGTGAATTTCGTGAGCCAGCCTACGCCAGCCGTGCGTACCTTCCAAGACCTGATCCTCGCCCTGCAGAACTACTGGGCCGAGCAAGGTTGTGTGGTGCTTCAGCCCTACGATATGGAAGTAGGCGCCGGCACTTTCCACACCGCTACCTTCCTGCGCGCAGTGGGTCCAGAAACCTGGAACGCCGCCTACGTGCAGCCAAGCCGTCGCCCTGCCGACGGGCGGTATGGCGAAAACCCCAACCGCCTGCAGCATTACTATCAATTCCAGGTGGTGCTCAAGCCCAACCCGGCCAACTTCCAGGAGCTGTACCTCGGCTCGCTGAAGGCCATCGGTCTGGACCCGTTGGTGCACGACATTCGCTTCGTCGAAGACAACTGGGAATCGCCAACCCTCGGCGCTTGGGGCCTGGGCTGGGAAATCTGGCTCAATGGCATGGAGGTGACCCAGTTCACCTACTTCCAGCAGGTCGGTGGTATCGAATGCTACCCGGTGACCGGTGAAATCACCTATGGCCTGGAGCGCCTGGCCATGTATATCCAGGGCGTGGACTCGGTCTACGACCTGGTATGGGCCGATGGTCCGTTCGGCAAGGTCAGCTACGGCGACGTGTTCCACCAGAACGAAGTGGAGCAGTCGACCTACAACTTCGAGCACGCCAACGTCGAGAAATTGTTCGAGCTGTTCGACTTCTACGAAAGCGAAGCCAACCGCCTGATCAAGCTGGAGCTGCCGTTGCCGACCTATGAAATGGTCCTCAAGGCATCCCATACGTTCAACCTGCTCGATGCCCGTCGCGCCATCTCGGTGACCGAGCGCCAGCGTTACATCCTGCGGGTGCGAACCCTGGCCCGCGACGTGGCGCAAAGCTACCTGCAGGCCCGTGCGCGCATGGGCTTCCCGATGGCGACCCCCGAACTGCGTGACGAAGTGTTGGCTAAGCTGGAGGCTGCACAATGAGTGCTCAAGATTTCCTGGTAGAACTGGGCACCGAAGAGCTGCCACCCAAGGCCCTTGCGACCCTGGGCGACGCGTTTTTGGCCGGTATCGAAAAAGGCCTGCAAGCTGCTGGCCTGAACTACACCGGCAAATCGGTCTACGCCGCGCCGCGTCGCCTGGCGGTGCTGATCCGTCAACTCGATGTGCAGCAGCCTGACCGCAGCATCAACATCGATGGCCCGCCCCTGCAAGCGGCCTTCAACGCAGAAGGCGAGCCGACCCAGGCTGCACTGGGCTTTGCCAAGAAGTGCGGTGTGGAGCTGGCCGACATCGACCGTAGCGGCCCCAAGCTGCGCTTCTCCCAGCACATCCCCGGCAAGGCGACCGCAGGCCTGCTGCCGACCATCGTCGAAGACTCGCTCAACGACCTGCCTATTCCCAAGCGCATGCGCTGGGCGGCAAGCCGTGAAGAGTTCGTGCGTCCGACCCAATGGCTGGTGATGCTGCTAGGCGATCAGGTGGTCGACTGCACCCTGTTGTCCCAGAAAGCCGGCCGCCAATCGCGCGGGCACCGCTTCCACCATCCGGAAAACGTCACCATCAGCGCCCCGGCCAACTATGTCGAAGACATGCGCAAGGCCTACGTGCTGGCCGATTTCAGTGAGCGTCGCGACCTGATCGCCAAACGCACCGCCGAGCTGGCCATGCAGCAGGAAGGCACCGCTATCGTGCCGCCCGCGTTGCTGGACGAGGTGACCGCGCTGGTCGAGTGGCCGGTACCGCTGGTGTGCTCGTTCGAAGAGCGTTTCCTGGAGGTGCCGCAAGAAGCCTTGATCACCACCATGCAGGACAACCAGAAGTACTTCTGCCTGCTCGACAGCGAAGGCAAGCTGCTGCCGCGCTTCATCACCGTGGCCAACGTCGAGAGCCGCGACCCCAAGCAGATCGTGCAGGGTAATGAAAAGGTCGTGCGTCCGCGCCTGACCGACGCCGAGTTCTTCTTCAAGCAGGACAAGAAGCAACCGCTGGAAACCTTCAACGAGCGCTTGAAGAATGTGGTATTCCAGGCCCAGCTGGGTACGGTCTATGACAAGGCCGAGCGAGTATCGAAACTGGCAGCGTTCATTGCGCCCTTGATTGGCGGCGATGCTCAACGGGCCGCGCGTGCCGGCTTGCTGTCCAAGTGCGACCTGGCCACGGAAATGGTCGGTGAGTTCCCAGAGATGCAGGGCGTAGCCGGCTACTACTACGCGCTCAACGACGATGAACCGCAGGATGTGGCGCTGGCGCTGAACGAGCAGTACATGCCACGCGGTGCTGGTGCAGAACTGCCTCAGACCTTGACCGGTGCTGCCGTCGCCATCGCCGACAAGCTCGATACCCTGGTGGGTATCTTCGGCATCGGCATGCTGCCAACCGGCAGCAAGGACCCGTACGCCCTGCGCCGCGCCGCACTGGGCGTGCTGCGTATCCTGATCGAGAAGCAGCTGGACCTGGACCTGACCGGTGCCGTGCAGTTCGCGGTCAAGCAATACGGGGCCAAGGTCAAGGCTGCCGGGCTGGCTGACCAGGTGCTGGAGTTCATCTTCGACAGGCTGCGTGCTCGATACGAAGACGAAGGCATCGACGTCGCCACCTACCTTTCGGTTCGCGCGCTTCAGCCGGGTTCTGCACTGGACTTCGATCAGCGCGTTCAGGCTGTCCAGGCCTTCCGCAAGCTGCCCGAAGCCGAGGCACTGGCCGCCGTCAACAAGCGCGTGTCGAACCTGTTGAGCAAGGCAGAAGGCGCCATCGCCGAACAGGTCGAGCCCAAGTACTTCGACAACGCCAACGAGTTCTCGCTGTACTCGGCCATCCAGCAAGCCGATCAGGCTGTGCAACCGATGGCTGCTGCACGCCAGTACAGCGAGTCGCTGGCGCGCCTTGCCGCACTGCGTGATCCGGTCGATGCCTTCTTCGAGGCCGTGATGGTCAATGCCGAGGACGCCAAGGTACGTGCCAACCGATATGCCCTGCTCAGCCGTCTGCGTGGGCTGTTCCTGGGCGTGGCCGACATTTCGCTGCTGGGGTAAGCCTTGAAACTGCTGATTCTCGATCGTGACGGGGTCATCAACCAGGACTCCGACGCCTATATCAAGTCGCTGGATGAATGGGTGCCCATCCCTGGCGCCATCGAGGCGATCGCGCAGTTGAGCAAAGCGGGCTGGACGGTGGCCGTGGCCACCAACCAGTCCGGTATCGCCCGTGGTTATTACCCAATCGCGACGCTCGAGGCCATGCATGCGCGCTTGCGCATGCTGGTGGCCGAGCAGGGCGGTGAGGTGGGGCATATCGTGTATTGCCCGCATGGCCCCGATGAAGGCTGCGACTGCCGCAAGCCCAAGCCGGGCCTGTTGCGGGCCATCGCCGAGCATTACCAGGCAAACCTTGAGGGCGTCTGGTTCGTGGGCGATAGCCAAAGTGACCTACAGGCTGCGCTGGCCGTCGATGCACAACCTGTTCTGGTAAAGACAGGCAAAGGCGAACGCACCCTGGAGAAGGGCGTTCCGGCCTCAACCCTGATCTATGACGATCTGGCTGCCATCGCCAGAGCACTTATCTAAACGGTGCGCCTTTGGGCGCACTTTTCTAAAAGCGGGCAAGTCCCGCAATGGTACGAACCACTATGTCGATCCTGCAGGCGATCAGAGTCTTTCTTTTTTACCTGCTGCTGGGTACCAGTTCGCTGCTCTGGTGCTCGCTGAGCTTCTTCGTTGCGCCATTTCTGTCGTTCCCCAAGCGCTACAGATTCATCAATGTGTACTGGTGCCGCTGCGCTATTTTCCTGGCACGCGTCATCGTAGGCATCGATTACAAGATTACCGGCGCTGAAAACGTGCCAGCCGAGCCTTGCGTGATCTTGTCGAATCACCAGAGCACTTGGGAGACGTTTTTCCTGTCCCAGTATTTCTCGCCGCTCAGCCAAGTGCTCAAGCGTGAACTGCTGTATGTGCCTTTCTTTGGCTGGGCCATGGCCATGCTGCGCCCCATTGCCATCGACCGCGACAACCCCAAGGAAGCCTTGCGCCAGGTGGCCAAGAAGGGCGATGAACTGCTCAAGCAGAAAACCTGGGTCCTGATTTTCCCGGAGGGCACACGCGTACCTTTTGGCACGGTGGGCAAGTTCTCTCGAGGCGGAACGGCGCTGGCGGTAAACGCTGGGCTACCGGTATTGCCCATTGCCCATAATGCCGGCAAGTACTGGCCGAAGAATGGCTGGGGCAAGCACGCTGGCACCATCGAAGTGGTGATCGGCGAACCCATGTACGCCAACGGCACAGGCCCTCGCGCCATCGCCGAACTCAATGACCGCGCCCAGGCCTGGAACGAAGCCACCCAACGGGGCTTGGGCTCTGTTGCGCAGGTCGAAGAAAGCACGCAGGCCCAGGCCTGAGCCGCTTGTGGATAACGTGTGAGCAAATTATGGATTAGCTGTTGCGAAAACTAGCTAAGCCTATGAATTTGCTGCATATTTGTTCTTTATTGATTTTTTGGAAAAACGTGCATAAGTTTTTTCAGGGCATAAAAAAACCGGCTTTTAGAGCCGGTTTTTTTATAGCTGCGGTTTAGCGAATCACACCTTGTCGATGTCCACATCCTTGGTCTCTTTGAGACAGAAGATGCCCACTACCAGGCTGATGCCTGTGACCAGTACCGGATACCACAACCCGTAGAAAATATCCCCGGTGTAGACCACCAAGGCGAACGATACCGTGGGCAGGAAACCGCCGAACCAGCCATTGCCGATGTGGTAGGGCAAGGACATGGAGGTGTACCGGATACGCGTAGGGAACAGCTCGACCATCACGGCAGCCAGCGGTCCATAGGTCATGGTGGCGATCAGGATCATGGCCACAATCAACACCACCACCATCACGCTGTTGACTTGGGCCGGATCAGCCTTGGCGGGGTACCCTGCCTGCTCGACCGCCGCACGCATGGCCGCTTCGTCATAGCCATTGATGGTTTTGTCGCCGATGCTCACGACCACGTCGCTGCCATCTACGCTTACCGAGTTGTAGGGTAAACCCTGCTTGACCAGGAAGGTCTTTACCTTGTCGCAAGGGCTATCGAAGCGGGCTTTGCCCACAGGGTCGAACTGGAAGGTGCAACCTTTCGGGTCAGCGGTGACGACGATGGGTGCCTGGCGGCTGGCGGTGTCGATCTGCGGGTTGGCGTAGAAGCTAAGGGCCTTGAACAAGGGGAAGTAGAGCACCGTGGCCAACAGCAGGCCCAGCATCAATATCGGTTTGCGCCCAATCCGATCGGACAGCCATCCAAAGAACACGAAAAACGGCGCCCCGATCACCACGCTGATGATCAGCAGGGTGTTGGCCTGGGCCGGGTCCATCTTCAACATCTGGGTCATGAAAAACAGCACGTAGAACTGTGCCGTATAGAAGGTGACAGCCTGACCCGCATTGATACTGAACAGGGCCGTGAGCACGACCTTCAGGTTTGGCCAGGACGTAAACGACTCACGGATTGGCGATTTGCTGATCTTGCCCTGTGCCTTCATTTTCACGAAGGCCGGGGACTCGTGCATGCTCATCCGGATCCAGGTCGAGATCCCCAACAGCACGATGGACAGCAGAAACGGCAGCCGCCAGCCCCAGGTTTCGAACTGATCACCACTCACGTAACGGCTGCCCAGTACCACCAGCAATGACAGCAACAGACCCAAGGTGGCGGTGGACTGAATGAACCCAGTATGGAACCCCCGCTTGCCAGGTGGTGCATGTTCGGCCACGTAGGTGGCTGCACCGCCGTACTCACCGCCCAGCGCCAGGCCTTGCAGCATGCGCAGCACGACCAGGATGATCGGCGCTGCGATGCCGATGCTGGCATAGGTGGGCAAAAGGCCAACGGCGAACGTGGACAGTCCCATCAGCACGATGGTGATGAGAAAGGTGTACTTGCGCCCGATCATGTCCCCCAGGCGGCCGAACACCAGCGCGCCAAACGGTCGCACCAGAAAGCCCGCGGCAAACGCCATCAGTGCAAAAATGAACGCGGTGGTGTCGTTGACGCCCGCGAAAAACTGCTTGCTGATCACGGCAGCCAGGGCGCCGTAGAGGAAAAAGTCGTACCACTCGAAAACCGTACCGAGCGATGACGCGAAGATGATCTTGCGTTCTTCACGACGACTGGGGCGGCTGGCGGCCGCATCCTGCTCTTGGATGTAATCCGACATCGTTGCTGTCCTCGGCCCGCAGGCCACAGTGATTATTCTTGTTGTTCCACTGCCGACAGCGTCCGACTACGCGCTGTCGTATTGCACACCCGGTCAGGGTGTTGGTACTGCATCCTGGTTGAGGAAGGTCGTAGTGGCTACTCCTTTCAAAATAAGCTGCGCCGCCTTCTCGGCGATCATCAGGGTAGGTGAACAGGTATTGCCCGACGTGATCTGGGGCATGATCGATGCGTCTGCCACGCGAAGGCCTGGGATGCCATGAACACGAAGCTGGTCATCGACCACATCCATAGGGCCATTGCCCATGCGGCAGGTCCCTACGGGATGGAAGATCGTCGTGCCTATCTTGCCCGCCGCTTCGTGCAGCTGTTCTTCGGTCTGCAGGGCAGGCCCTGGCAGATATTCCTTGGGCGCAAAGGCGGCAAGGGCAGGGGCCTGCACAATGCGCCGGGTGAGACGAATGGCGTCGGCGGCGACGCGCAGGTCCTGGGGGTCGCTGAGGTAATTGGGGTCGATCAAGGGCGCGCTGTGCATGTCTGCACTGCGAATATCGATACGTCCACGGCTCAGTGGCCGCAAATTGCACACCGAAGCCGTGAAGGCTGGAAACTGATGCAACGGCTCGCCAAAACGCTCCAGTGACAGAGGCTGCACGTGGTACTGCAAGTTCGCAGTGGCCTGGTCGGGGCTTGAACGCACGAATGCGCCCAGCTGGCTCGGGGCCATGGCCAGCGGACCGCTGCGATCGTACAGGTAGCGCAGGCCCATGCCCATCTTCCCCCACAGGCTATTGGCCATCTGGTTGAGGGTACGTGCGTTGCCGATCTGGTAGATCAGCCGTAGTTGCAAGTGATCCTGCAGGTTGCTACCCACACCCGGTACGGCATGGCGCACCCCGATACCCAAGCCCTCCAGCAACTGCTGTGGACCAATGCCCGAGCGTTGCAGGATGCCGGGCGAGCCTACTGCACCTGCACACAGCACAATCTCTCGTCGCGCCGAGAACTCGTGCCAGCTGCCCTGCCAATAGGCTTTAACTGCGCGAGCACGCGTGTTGCTGAGCAGCACCTGGTCCACCTGCACATCGGTCAGGACACTCAGGTTAGGGCGGTGTTTGATGGGGCGCAAAAAGGCTTTGGATGCGTTCCAGCGAACACCACTGCGCTGGTTGACCTGAAAATATCCACAGCCTTCGTTGTCACCCGTATTGAAGTCATCGACCTTGGTAATACCCGTCTGCTCGGCTGCATCGCGGAAAGCGTCGAGGATCGGCCAGCTGTAGCGTTGGCGCTCTACACGCCATTCACCGCTACTACCATGGTGTTCGCTGGCACCGCCATGGTGGCTTTCGCTTTGCTTGAACAGCGGCAACACGTCTTTCCAGGCCCAGCCCCGGTTGCCTAGGCTAGCCCAGTGATCGTAGTCAGCTGCCTGGCCACGCATGTAAATCATGCCATTGATCGAAGAGCACCCGCCCAGGACCTTGCCACGAGGGTAACCCAGCGATCGACCTTGCAGCCCAGGCTGGGCCTCGGTCTTGAAGCACCAGTCCGTGCGCGGGTTACCGATGCAGTACAGGTAGCCCACTGGCACGTGAATCCAAGGGTAGTTATCCCGCCCACCGGCTTCGAGCAGCAGCACCCGGCATGACGGGTCGGCAGACAACCGGTTTGCCAGCAAGCAGCCAGCGGGGCCGGCACCCACGATCACATAGTCGTAGGCAGAATCGACTGATGACATAGAGGACCTCAGGGCCTGTTTTTGTTCTTGTCCCCAACCAGCTTAGTGAGTAATTTCGCGGAAGAAACACGCGATTTCGCGCACCCGTTGTGCGTTTAAGCACAGCGATACCTCGTGGAGCGTCGGCACCTAACACCTGGGTGTTCGATACAGATATGCAAGGACCAGCATGTTCGATTGGAATGATTTGCGGTTTTTCCTGGAGCTGCAACGCAGCGGGCGCTTGTTGACGGCCGCCAAGCGTCTGGAGACGACCCACAGCACCGTTGCGCGTCACATCGAGCGTATCGAGCAGAGCCTGGGCACTGCGTTGTTCGTTCAGCATGCGCAGGGGTATGAGCTGACGCCGTCTGGTCAGGCACTGCTCAAACATGCCGAAGCCATGGAGAACACCGCCTTGCTGGCGCAGGAGGAAATCACCCAGGCCATCACGCCGCTGGGCAAGATCCGCCTCGGCGTCACGGAGGGGATCGGCATCATGTTCTTCACGCCACGGATGAATGAGCTGTTCGAGCGCTACCCTGGCCTGGAAGTGGAGTTGGTTGCGGTGCCGCGTTTCGTCAGCATCCTCAACCGTGAAGCGGAAATCAGCATTCACCTGGAAAGGCCAAGTGCAGACTTGCTGATCACCCGCAAGCTGACCGACTACCGGCTGGCCCTCTATGCCAGCGCAGCGTACCTGGAGCGTGCCGCGCCATTGCGCAACCGCGAAGACCTGGCGCGGCACAGTTGGATCGGCTACGTGGACGACTTGCTGTTCAGTCAGGAGCTGCTGTTTCTCAACAGCTTCTGCCGATCGCCGAACGTGGTATTTCGCAGTACCAGCGTGATTGCCCAGCAAGCGGCGGCGCGTGCTGGGCTGGGTATCGCCGTGCTACCCAACTACATGGCGCGGCACGACCCAACGCTGGTTAGGGTGCTGCCGGGGGAAACCATCCAGCGCAGTTATTGGATCTGCACCCGGCGCGAACTGCATAAATCCGTGCGCCTGCGCGTGGTATGGGATTACCTGCTGAACCTGTGTGCCGCCGAGCAGGATGCGCTGCTAGCCCCCTAGCGCTCTGCTGATCAACAACGCCGCTGCGGCCCAGCCTGCGATGGCGAACAGTTGTTGCAGGCGGGGGCCCTCCAGCCTTGCCGCCAGTGGCCGGGCTACCAGCAGGCCCAGTACCGCACCTAGCGCAAATGGCGCACCCACCTGCCAGCGCATGCTCCCTGCAAGGGTGGCGGTAGCGACACTGCCCAAGGCGACCAGCGCGATGACTGCCAGGGAGGTAGAGACGATGCTGACCATACGCAAGTTGGTGTAGCGCCGCAGGGCAGGGACGATGACAAAGC
The DNA here is from genome assembly GCF_043104125.1 of Pseudomonas sp. xss_4. Taxonomy (NCBI): domain Bacteria; kingdom Pseudomonadati; phylum Pseudomonadota; class Gammaproteobacteria; order Pseudomonadales; family Pseudomonadaceae; genus Pseudomonas; species Pseudomonas sp. xss_4. The sequence goes on along the minus strand of NZ_JBICKJ010000048.1, from coordinate 131,749 downwards.
CGCCGCCCACCCCCAGCAGGCCTGACAGCAACCCCGACAGCGCCCCGGTGCCGGCAAGCGCCCGAGCGCACGGAAGCGTCCAGCGTAACCGGCCCTGCAGAGGGTTGAGTACACAGGGCTCGATGAAGCGATGTGCACCTGAGTCTGCGCCATTCAATTGCTGACGGGCCTTCAACCAGGTGCGCATGCACGCGTAGATCAGGATGCCAGCAAATATCAGTTGCAGCGGTGCGTTGGGCAAGCGGTGCGCGAGCATCAGCCCCAGGGGCGTGAACACGATGCCCACTGCTGCGATGAACAGGGCCGCACGGTAGCGCACCACGCCCTGGCGCAAGCCCAAGCCGGCACCCACCGCGGCCGACAGCCCCACAGCCAGCAAACCGATCGGGGCGGCCTGCGCCATCGAAAGTCCCAGGCCGAACACCAGCAACGGAACCGCAAGGATGCCGCCACCGGCACCGGTCAGTGCCAAGACCGCGCCGATGATCGTGCCTAGGCCTGTACTGAGCCACGCCTGATCGATCACTGGGCTGCCTCGGTCGTGCTTGCTACCGGCTTGGCCAGCCATTCACGGCCCTTGAGCATGCCTTGCCAGTACAAGGGTGGTAGCAGGCGAGCTTTGAGCAGCCAGGCCAGCCGTGTGGGTTTGCGGCCGTCAAGGAGCCATTGGGGAAAGCTCGGCTTGAGCGCGCCACCATAGCCAAACTCGGCCAGCACGATCTTGCCGCGCTCGACCGTCAGTGGGCAGGACCCGTAGCCATCATAGTGCGCCAGGCCCGTGCGTCGGCCCAGGGCCACCAATACATTGTTGGCCACCACCGGCGCTTGCTTGCGTGCAGCGGCTGCCGTCTTCGCGTTGCTGGCATTGATCACGTCCCCAAGGGCGTGCACATGGGCGAATGTACGATGGCGCAGGGTCGCGGGATCCACATCCACCCAGCCAGCGCCATCGGCGAGGCAGCTGTGACGAATGAAGTCGGGGGCGACCTGCGGCGGTACCACATGCAGCATGTCGAACGGCTCGGTGCGAAGGTGCTGAGTGCCATCCGCAAACGTATGGGCGAACACAGCCTGCTGCTTCGGTCCATCCACCGCGATCAGACGATGGCCGAAGTTGAGGTCTACCGAGTACTTGTCGATATACGCCATCAAGGCAGGCACATAGGCCGGCACCCCGAACAAGGCATTGCCGGCATTGAAAAAGCTGGCTCGCACAGTGCCCAGTCGGCCCTGGCGCAGCCAGTGGTCGCACGAAAGGTACAGCGCTTTTTGCGGTGCGCCAGCGCATTTGATGGGCATGGGCGGCTGGCAGAACACGGCGCGGCCTTGCCTGAGGCCTTGCACCAACTCCCAGGTATAGGGCGCCAGGTCATAGCGGTAATTGGACGTGACGCCATGCTCGCCCAGGGTATCGGCCAGCCCATCGATGGCCGTCCAATCCAGCTTCAATCCGGGGCAGACCACCAGCTGTTCATAGGTGAAAGCCCTGCCATCTGCCAGCAGGACCTTGCGACAATGTGCATCGAACCCTTGCACCTGTGACTTGATCCAGCGCACCGCGCGAGGGATGACGGACGACATCGGCCGAGCCGTGCTCGGGGCATCGAAGACCCCAGCACCGACCATGGTCCAGCCGGGTTGGTAGTAATGGACCTCGGCGGGGTCTATCAGGGCAATGTCCAGCGAGCGGTCGCGCTTGAGGAGGCTGGACGCCGTCGCAATGCCAGCAGCACCGGCGCCTATGATGATGATCTGGTGATGAAAGGCTGGGACGGAAGAGGGCACGGCGGGCATGGTTGATCCTGACTGTCTGGTTATGGGATGTGCCTGACTACAGCGAATTGAGGGGAATCTTCAGGTAGCGCACCCCATTGGCTTCAGGCGCTGGGAACTGGCCGCTGCGCATGTTCACCTGGACGGCGGGCAGGATCAGGACAGGCATGTCCAGCGTTCGATCACGCGCTTGGCGCATGGCAACGAAGCTGTCTTCGTCGATACCCTGGTGGATGTGAATGTTCTGAGTGCGCTGCTCGGCCACGGTGGTCATGTACCGCAGCTCGCGCCCTTCGGGCAGGTAGTCGTGGCACATGAACAGCCGGGTGCCATCTCCAAGGGCCAGGAGGCGGTGGATCGACCGATACAGGGTCCGAGCATCGGCGCCAGGGAAGTCGCATCGCGCAGTACCGTAGTCCGGCATGAACAGCGTGTCGCCGACGAAGACTGCCGACTCGCCTTCATGCTCGATGAGGTAGCTCATGCAGGCAGGCGTATGCCCAGGGGTATGCAGGGCTTGAGCCTGCAGATTGCCTATCTGGAAAATGTCTCCATCGTCGAACAGGACGTCGAACTGGCTGCCATCACGGGCGAAGCCAGGTTCAGCGTTGAACAAACTGCCGAAGACTTTCTGGACCTGGGTGATGCAAGCGCCGATTGCAATGCGGCCTCCCAGCTTGTCTTTGAGGTAGGCAGCAGCGGACAGGTGATCTGCATGCACATGGGTTTCCAATATCCACTGCACCTGGGCGCCAAGCGCTTTCACGCGTTCGATCAGGCAATCTGCAGAGGCTGTGGTCACGCGCCCGGCCTTCGGGTCGTAATCCAGAACGCTGTCGATCAAGGCGCAAGCACGCGTTTCGCCATCCATGACCAGGTAGCTGATGGTTGAGGTGGCGCTGTCGAAGAACGCTTCCACGTGAAGGTTATTGCCAATGATCATTCAAGTCTCCCATTCGGCTCCCCCTCGTTGGCTGCATTTTTCCAGAGGGCGCCATACCTATCCCCATCAAGATGCATGCCACCTCACTGATGCTCGCCTGGAGCCCAGAATTGGCGGAGTGACAGGCAAATGGCAGCTTCGTTGGCAGTGAACAGTGGCAGTCAGGTGTCAGTCGATGGCAGCAGCTGGCAGTCCTTGCTACCCTCGAACTCGTTATCCGACTGGTGCCGTCATGTCCGAACCTCACCCTTCCGTGCTTGCCTTGGTGTCTTTCCTGGAGCACGACGTACTGCCCGCCATCGTGCTGGACACCGACTACAACATTCTGGCCGCCAACGCCGCTTATCGACGTCAGTTCGGCCAGGACCAGCAGGCGCCGCTTGGGCAGAAATGTCACAAGGTCTCACACCATTACCACGTTCCCTGCGACCAGGCCGGCGAGGACTGCCCGATGCGCAAGGCCTGGTCCAGCAAGGTGCCCGAGCGTGTGCTGCATGTGCATCACACCCCACGCGGGCCGGAACATGTGGATGTCGAACTTCGGCCGATCCTGGATGAGCAGGGCAGGGTGATTGCTTTCGTCGAACGGCTCACCCGTATCGTCATCGCATCTGCCCAGCCTCAGGAACAGGGCCTAGTGGGCCAGGCACCTGCATTCAAGGCGGCATTGGCCAGCTTGCAACGCGCGGCGCCGGCTGACATCCCTGTCTTGCTCCAGGGTGAGTCCGGCACCGGCAAGGAACTGTTCGCGCGCGCATTGCACATGGGCAGCCCCAGAGCCGATGGGCCCTTGGTCGTGGTCGATTGCACCAGCCTGACGGAGGCGCTTTTCGAAAGCGAACTGTTCGGTTATGAGAAGGGCGCATTCACCGGTGCGCACCAGCGCAAGACCGGCCTGGCGGAAGCTGCCCATGGCGGTACGCTGTTCCTGGACGAGATAGGTGAGGTGCCCTTGGCCATGCAGGTCAAGCTGTTGCGCTTGATCGAAACCGGCAGCTTCCGGCCAGTAGGTAGCCTGCGCACCGTGCATTCGGACTTCAGACTGGTGTCGGCAACCCATAAACCCTTGAGGCAGATGGTGGCCGACGGGACGTTCAGGGAGGACCTGTACTATCGGATCAGTGGTTTCCCCATCCGCATGCCTGCACTGCGCGAGCGTAGCGAGGATTTGCCTCTGCTGATCCAAAGCCTGCTGAAAAGAATCGCAGGGCCCAGCGCGCCCACGCTCGGTGATGCAGCACTTGATCAACTGAGGATGTATCCGTTTCCGGGGAACATCCGCGAGCTACGCAACATCCTGGAGCGGGCACGTCTGTTTGCCGATGAAGGCGTCATTGAGCCGGAACACTTGCCCGAAGACGTGGTGTCGCTCCCTGCCGAAGTGCGCGCCAACGCAAGTCGCCCGGCAGATCTCATACAGGTGCTCAGTCATTTCAAGGGGTCGCGCAGTGAGCTGGCCAAGTACTTGGGGATCAGCGAACGTACGTTGTATCGGCGCTTGAAAGCGGCGGGCATTGCCGACGTACATTGACGCCCTGCACGCAAGCCGAACCCGGGGCATTGCTCGCCCTCGTCGCACGTCGCTCTTGCAGAATCATGCAAGCGATTGGCAGAAATCGCATAACCCGTATTACCTCATGCCTCCTAATCTTGGGTTCACCCGCTGCCATCAAGGTGGCTTTTCCAAGCTGAAGCAGGAGCGACATATGGACGGTATTCAAGGCAAAGTCGTCGTCATCACCGGGGCCAGCAGCGGTATCGGTGAAGCAACAGCCCGCTTGCTCGCAGGCAAAGGCGCCAGCGTAGTGCTGGGTGCCCGTCGCATTGATCGCCTACATGCGGTCGCCAACGAGCTTCGCTTGGCGGGAGGTACAGCCGATGTACAGGCGCTGGATGTCACGCGCTTGGACAGCATGCAGTCCTTCGTTGATTTCGCCATGTCGCTGCACGGTCGCATTGACGTCCTCATCAATAACGCTGGGGTCATGCCGCTTTCAAAACTCGAAGCACTCAAGGTCCAAGAGTGGGACCGGATGATTGACGTGAACATTCGAGGCGTGCTGCATGGCATCGCCGCGGCGCTTCCAGTAATGCAGCGACAGCGTGCAGGGCAGATCATCAATATCGCATCCATTGGCGCCTATACGGTTAGCCCAACCGCTGCGGTGTACTGCGCCACCAAATATGCAGTACGTGCGATTTCTGAAGGTCTGCGTCAGGAAGTAGGGGGCGACATTCGGGTGACGCTGATCGCGCCAGGCGTCACCGAGTCGGAGCTGGCCGATAGCATTTCAGATGCAGGCGGCCGAGCGGAGATGCAGGCGTTTCGCAAGGTCGCAATACCTGCTTCAGCCATCGCTCAAGCGATAGCGTATGCGGTTGCGCAACCGGCAGAGGTGGATGTCAGTGAACTGATCGTGCGACCCACGGCAAGTCCGTTCTGAGCTTTACCCTTGAGCCGATGGGGGTGAGCTTGCCTACCCAAAGATCGGGAAATAAAAAGCCCGCTGGCGCGGGCTTGATGATGACCGGTTAAACTCGAATTTCGAAGCTACCCGGTCATGTGACGGTCGAGGCTAATCAGAAGTCCAGGTTGGAAACCGACAGTGCATTGCTTTCGATGAAGTCACGGCGCGGTTCAACGGCATCACCCATCAGGGTGTTGAAGATCTGGTCAGCCGCGATTGCATCTTCAATCGTGACCTTCAGCATCCGGCGCACTGTTGGGTCCATGGTGGTTTCCCACAGCTGATCCGGGTTCATCTCGCCCAACCCTTTATAGCGCTGGATGGTATGGCGCTTGGTGGTCTCGTTCATCAACCAGTCCAGGCCCTCCTTGAACTCGACGATGGCTTTGCGACGCTCGCCACGCTGCACATAAGCGCCTTCGCCCAACAGGCTGGACAGCTTGGCACCTACGTTGACTACGGTGCGGTAGTCGTTGCTGCCGAAGAAGTCACGGTTGAACGTGATGTAACTGGCAAGCCCGTGGGAGGTAATTTCCACCTCAGGCAGCCATACGTTACGTTCCTTGTCTTCACGCAGGCTGGCCTTGTAGACCAGGCCCGATTTCTGGGTCGAATTCAGGCGCTCGTGCAACTGGTTCTTCCAGGCTTCCATCACGGCATGATCACCCAGCTGCTCGAGGGTGACTTCAGGCAGATAGATAAAGTGCTCGGTTAGCTCCTGCGGGTACAAGCGCGACAGACGCTTGAGGGTCTTCATCACACCGCGGAACTCGTTGACCAGGGCTTCCAGTTGCACGCCGGATACCGGTGGCGCGGACTCGTCCAGGTGCAGGCTGGCGTCTTCCAGGGCCGATTGGGTCATGTACTCTTCCATGGCCTCATCGTCCTTGATGTACTGCTCTTGCTTGCCGCGCTTGACCTTGTACAGCGGTGGCTGGGCGATGTAAATGTAACCGCGCTCGACCAGCTCCGGCAATTGGCGGAAGAAGAAGGTCAGCAGCAACGTACGAATGTGCGAACCGTCAACGTCAGCATCGGTCATGATGATGATGTTGTGATACCGCAGTTTTTCGATGTTGTACTCTTCCCGACCAATGCCGCAGCCCAACGCAGTGATCAATGTCCCCACTTCCTGGGACGAGATCATCTTGTCGAACCGAGCTTTCTCCACGTTCAGGATCTTGCCTTTGAGCGGCAGAATGGCCTGGGTCCGACGGTTACGCCCCTGCTTCGCAGAGCCGCCTGCGGAGTCACCCTCGACCAGATAGAGTTCAGATAGGGCAGGGTCCTTCTCCTGGCAGTCAGCCAGCTTGCCTGGCAAGCCCGCGATATCCAGTGCACCCTTACGGCGGGTCATCTCACGCGCTTTGCGGGCAGCTTCACGAGCACGCGCAGCATCGATCATTTTCCCGACGACAGCCTTGGCTTCGTTCGGGTTTTCCAACAGGAAATCGGAGAAGTACCTGTTCATCTCCTGCTCGACAGCGGTTTTCACTTCCGACGAAACCAGCTTGTCTTTAGTCTGCGAGCTGAACTTGGGATCGGGCACCTTGACCGAAATGATTGCAGTCAGGCCTTCACGGGCGTCGTCCCCGGTGGTCGAAACCTTGTTCTTCTTTGCCAGGCCTTCTTGCTCGATGTAGCTGTTCAGGCTGCGGGTTAACGAAGAACGGAAGCCTACCAAGTGCGTACCGCCATCACGCTGCGGGATGTTGTTGGTAAAGCACAGCAGGTTCTCGTTGAAGCTGTCGTTCCACTGGAGAGCAACTTCTACGCCCACACCGTCTTCACGCTGCACGCTAAAGTGGAACACCTGAGCGTTTACCGGCGTCTTGTTGGTATTCAAGTACTCGACGAACGCCCGCAGGCCGCCTTCGTATTTGAAGAACTCTTCCTTACCACTTCGCTCGTCTTTCAGCAGAATGCCAACGCCCGAGTTTAGGAAGGACAGTTCACGAATGCGCTTGGCCAGGATGTCCCAACTGAAGTGAATATTCTTGAATGTCTCAGCGGACGGCTTGAAGTGAATATGAGTACCGGTCGTCTCGCTCTCGCCAACGATCGCCATCGGCGCCTGAGGCACACCATGGACATACGTCTGCTCCCAGATCTTGCCGCTGCGACGTACCGTCAGTATCAATTGCTCGGACAATGCGTTGACGACCGAAACACCTACCCCGTGCAATCCACCGGATACCTTGTAGGAGTTGTCATCGAACTTACCGCCTGCGTGCAGCACCGTCATGATGACTTCTGCTGCCGACACGCCTTCTTCTTTATGCACATCGACCGGAATGCCACGGCCGTTGTCACGCACGCTGATGGATTCATCAGGGTGGATAATTACTGTGATGTCGTCGCAATGGCCGGCCAGGGCTTCGTCGATGGAGTTGTCGACCACCTCGAATACCATGTGGTGCAGGCCGCTACCATCATCGGTGTCGCCAATGTACATGCCGGGACGCTTGCGCACGGCATCCAAACCTTTTAGCACCTTGATGCTGGAGGAGTCGTACGTCTGATTTTCGCTCATGCCTTCACTCCCGATGGTCGTGGGTCTGGGTGATACGGCCCTGTTCCACGTGGAACAAAGCAACCGGCGTTTCCGTCTGCCAGCCTTCCCTCAATAATTCATGATCTACACAGGTGATGAATACCTGGCAGCGTAATTCTTCAAGCAAGCGACACAGTGCACGGCGATGTTGCTCATCGAGCTCCGATGGCAAATCGTCCACGAGATAAATGCAGTGGCCGCGTCGCGCTTGGCCAACCAAATGACCTTGAGCTATCCGCAATGCGCATACCACCAGCTTTTGTTGGCCACGGGACAGGATGTCTGCTGCGTTGTTTGCAGCTAATCGAAGTCGCAAATCTGCCCGTTGCGGACCCGCCTGCGTGTGTCCCATCTGTTGGTCACGGAGAATAGAAGCAGCCAACACATCCTGCAGTTCACGGTCTTTGTCCCAGCCTCGGTAATAGCTCAAGGTCAGACCGTCGAGTTCAAGCAACTCGCTCAGGGTCTTTTCGAATACAGGCTTCAGGGCCTTGATATATTCGCGGCGGTACTCATCTATTTCGGCGCTGGCCAAGCACAACTCTCGGTCCCAAGCGGCTTGCGAAGCTGGGTCAAGTGTACCATGCCGCAACCATGAGTTCCGCTGCCGGAGGGCCTTCTGCAGGCGCTGCCACGCAGGCATGAAACGGGGTTCCACGTGGAACACACCCCAATCCAGGAACTGCCGCCTGATTTTTGGGGCACCTTCCAGTAGCCGAAAGCTATCTGGGTTGATGAGCTGCAATGGAAGCAATTCAGCAAGTTGTGCCGCGCTACGCGCATTCTGCCCATCGATCCTGATGGTGAAATCACCCTGACGTTCGCGAGACACCCCGAGGTTGCAGGTACCTCCTTCGGCGAGGAGCACCTCTCCGAATACCGTACAAGACGCTTGCTCATACTGGATCACCGGGTTCAAGCGCGTACTGCGAAAGGATCGAGCCAGACCGAGCAAATGAACGGCTTCGAGAAGACTTGTCTTGCCGCTCCCGTTATCGCCATAGAGCACGTTGATACGCGGGGAGGGGGAGAGCGTCACCGGGTGCAGATTTCGCACCCCGGTGACGATGATACGCCTAAGTGACATTGGGCCTGCTTTGCTTACAGCCGCATCGGCATGACAACGTACGAAGAGTCGTCATTGCCTGCCTCCTGCAGCAATGCACTGCTATTGGAGTCTGACAAAATCAGGCGTACCTGCTCAGTAGTCATCACGCCCAGCACATCCAGCAGATAACTAACGTTGAAACCAATCTCAAGCGAGCTGCCGTCGTAATCGACGCTGATTTCTTCCTCAGCCTCTTCCTGCTCGGGGTTATTGGCTTGGATCTTCAACTGGCCGGCAGCAAGCAACAAACGAATCCCGCGGTACTTTTCGTTGGACAGGATAGCGGTGCGGCTGAATGCCTCGCGCAAAGCTTGGCGATCGCCGATTACCAGTTTGTCACCACCCTTGGGCAGCACGCGCTCGTAGTCGGGGAATTTCCCGTCGACGAGCTTGGAAGTGAATGTGAATTCACCTGTCGTTGCGCGGATATGGTGCTGGCCAAGCACGATGCTAACCATGCCTTCAGGCTCGGTCAGCAAGCGAGCAAGCTCAAGAATACCTTTGCGCGGCACGATTACCTGGTGGCGGTCGTCCTGTTCGATCGGTGCACTCATCGAGCACAAGGCCAGGCGATGACCATCCGTGGAAACGGCGCGCAGGGTATTGCGCGAAACCTCCAGCAGCATACCGTTAAGGTAGTAACGGACGTCTTGCTGGGCCATGGCGAAGCTGGTGCGCTCGATCAATCGACGCAGTTTGCTCTGCTCCAGATTGCACGTGAGCGAGCCAGGGCCTTCTTCAACGGTCGGGAAATCATTGGCAGGCAATGTCGACAGTGTGAAGCGGCTACGCCCGGCCTTGACCAGCAGTTTCTGCTCATCGAGCTTGATGTCGATCAGCACGTCACTGGGCAGGCTTTTGCAAATGTCCATCAACTTGCGGGCTGGGACAGTGATCTCGCCAGGCTCGGCAGGTTCTTCCAGTTGCACACGGCCAACCAGTTCAACCTCAAGGTCGGTACCGGTCAGCGACAGTTGCTGGCCTTGTACGACCAGCAAAACATTGGAAAGCACCGGCAACGTCTGCCGGCGCTCGACGACACCTGCCACCAGTTGCAGAGGTTTGAGCAAGGCTTCGCGTTGAATGGTGAAATGCATGGTCTAGTCCCTTGCCTTCATATGGCTGCGCTGACGCCCCTCAGGTCGTCAGCGTGCGCAGCAGGTTCTTGTAGTCCTCGCGGATATCCGCGTCGGATTCTTTCAGTTCATTGATCTTGCGGCAGGCATGCAACACAGTCGTATGGTCGCGCCCACCAAACATGTCGCCGATTTCTGGCAAGCTGTGGTTGGTCAGCTCCTTGGAGAGCGCCATCGCCACCTGGCGTGGACGTGCCACCGAACGGGACCGGCGTTTGGACAACAGATCAGAGATCTTGATCTTGTAGTACTCGGCCACCGTACGCTGGATGTTATCCACACTCACCAGCTTGTCTTGCAATGCCAGAAGGTCCTTCAGGGATTCGCGGATCAATTCGATGGTGATGTCGCGCCCCATGAAGTGCGAATGAGCAATCACTCGCTTCAGGGCGCCCTCGAGCTCACGCACGTTCGACCGAATACGCTGAGCGATGAAGAAGGCGGCATCGTGCGGCAGTTCCACCTTGGCCTGATCGGCCTTCTTCATCAGGATCGCGACGCGCGTTTCCAGTTCCGGCGGCTCTACGGCCACCGTGAGGCCCCAGCCAAAGCGCGATTTGAGGCGTTCCTCGAGCCCTTCGATTTCCTTGGGATACCGATCGGAGGTGAGAATCACCTGCTGGCCACCTTCAAGCAATGCGTTGAAGGTGTGGAAAAACTCTTCCTGTGAACGCTCCTTGCGCGCGAAGAACTGAATGTCATCAATGAGCAACGCATCGACCGAGCGGTAGAAGCGCTTGAACTCGTTGATCGCATTGAGCTGAAGTGCCTTGACCATATCGGCGACGAAGCGCTCGGAATGCAGGTACACCACCTTGGCATTCGGGTTCTTTCTGAGCAGGTGGTTACCCACGGCATGCATGAGGTGGGTTTTACCCAGGCCCACACCGCCATAAAGGAACAATGGGTTGTAACCGTGCTTGGGGTTGTCGGCAACTTGCCAGGCGGCAGCACGGGCCAGCTGGTTCGACTTGCCTTCCACAAAGGTGTCGAACGTGAACGTGCGGTTCAGGTAGCTGGTGTGCTTGAGGGCACCCTCTACCTGTACCGTGCGCTGCTCCGTCCTACCCGCGGGGGCCTGAGCAGGTTCGGCCATGGCATCGAAGCTATCCCTAGAAGAAGGCTCGACCACATCGTTGGCGTTTGCAGGCGCGGGGTCAAGTGTCGCCATTGGAGCAGGCTCGGACGGCGTGACGGCGGGGGCCTTGGGCGTCGTTTGAACCAGGGAGGCTGCAACAGCCGCGCTTACCGGGGCATTAGGTGCTGCACGGGGCGCAGAGCTGCGCCGGCTGCCAATAAGCAGCGACAACGCGGGGGCTATGCCCGTGCCTTTTTCTCCCAAAAGCTCAAGCAAACGCCCCAGGTACTTTTCATTGACCCAATCGAGAACGAAACGGTTAGGCGCATAGACGCGCAACTCGTCGCCTTCGGCTTCGACCTGTAACGGACGGATCCAGGTGTTGAATTGCTGGGCAGGCAGTTCATCGCGCAGAAGCTCCACGCACTGCTGCCAAAGTTCCACTGACACGGATATCCCCTGAGCTTGAAAGCCACGAAGGCTGAAACAAACGGCCATTGTACCGGGCACGCGCTCAGTTATCCACATGCAGACACGTCGGCATTCATGGCAAACCAGCCATCAAATGACCGAAACACCACTTATACACTGTGCATAAGCCTTGTGTATAACTAGACCTAAGGGCTATGCACAACCCTATGAATCGACCTGTGCATAACCTGCCTGTGTATAACCACCCTACTTATGCACAGCTTAAATTCAAGCCTGCAACAGCTGTAGCACGGCTTTCGAACAGGGTTTAAAAATGCTGTACATCGCTTAATTCAAGGCCTGCACCAGGTTATCCACAGAAAGTTATCCACTTAAGAGTATTAAGATCTTTAAAGAAGCTTTTTATATGTCTTTCTTATTTTTCATGTTGAGCGGTGTTGCCTTGCCGAGCTTCATATAGGTGTCCGTGCCACTAGCCCAGGCCTACGCCCGTTCATCCCACACCTAAAGGAAAGGTTGGTTGGAAATTGACCTATGGGCTTGCTTTCTCTAGAATCGCCGGTCTCTTAAAAGGGGGCCATCCCGGCCCGTCGTCGACAAACCCAGGTAACACGCCATGAAACGTACTTTCCAACCAAGCACCATCAAGCGCGCGCGCACTCACGGTTTCCGTGCCCGTATGGCTACCAAGAACGGCCGCGCTGTTCTGTCGCGTCGTCGTGCCAAAGGCCGTAAGCGTCTGGCCATTTGATTTTTCGGCACAGGTGGTGAGTCAGGACTTCAGTCGGGAAAAGCGACTGCTTACACCCCGGCATTTCAAAGCGGTCTTCGACTCCCCAACCGGCAAGGTTCCAGGGAAAAACCTGCTGATCCTTGCTCGCGAGAACGGTCTGGATCACCCGCGCCTAGGCCTGGTGATTGGCAAGAAAAGCGTCAAGCTCGCCGTTCAACGCAACCGCCTCAAGCGCTTGATGCGCGATTCCTTTCGTCTGAACCAGCATTCACTTGCCGGGTTGGATATCGTGATCGTCGCGCGCAAGGGATTGGGTGAGATAGAAAACCCGGAATTGCACCAACACTTCGGCAAACTCTGGAAACGCCTGGCGCGCAGCCGACCGGCACCAGCAGTCTCCGCCGATTGCGCAGGGGTAAGCAGCCAAGATGCGTAAACTGGCACTCGTTCCGATCCAGTTTTACCGTTATGCCATTAGTCCTCTGATGGCCAGCCACTGCCGTTTCTACCCCAGTTGCTCTTGTTACGCCTACGAAGCCATCGAAAACCACGGTCTCTGGCGTGGTGGATGGCTAGCCGTTCGTCGCCTGGGGCGTTGTCATCCGTGGAACGACGGCGGTTTCGACCCCGTTCCACCCGCTCCTTCCTCCCGAACTTCTTCGATAGCCGAGTAATCATGGATATTAAACGCACGATCCTGATCGTCGCCCTGGCAATCGTGTCCTACGTCATGGTCCTTAAATGGAACCAGGACTACGGCCAGGCTGCCCTGCCGACTCAGAATACTGCTGCCAGCACGAACAACCCTGGTTTGCCCGATGGCGTACCTGCCGGCAATGCCGGTGCTGGTGCCAGCGCCGATGTGCCAAGCGCCACTGCTGAAACCCGCACTGCCGATCTGGCACCCGTGGCTGTCAGCAAGGATCTGATCCGGGTCAAGACCGATGTGCTGGACTTGGCTATCGATCCGGTAGGTGGTGACGTCGTCCAACTGAACCTGCCGCTGTATCCACGCCGTCAGGACCATCCGGATATCCCGTTCCAGCTGTTCGACAACGGTGCAGAGCGCGTCTATCTCGCGCAAAGCGGGTTGACCGGTGCCAACGGTCCAGATGCCCGTTCGACCGGTCGCCCCCTCTACGCTGCTGATCAGAAGCGTTATCAGTTGGCCGATGGTCAGGACCAGTTGGTGGTAGACCTGAAGTTCAGCGACAACGGGGTCAACTACATCAAGCGCTTCAGCTTCAAGCGCGGCGAGTATGACCTGAACGTCAGCTACCTGATCGACAACCAGAGCAGCCAGGCCTGGAGCGGCAACATGTTCGCCCAGCTCAAGCGCGATGCCAGTTCCGATCCGTCGTCGAGCACTGCCACCGGCACCGCGACCTACTTGGGTGCGGCCCTGTGGACACCTTCGGAGCCCTACAAAAAGGTCTCGATGAAGGACATCGACAAAGGTAGTTTGAAAGAAAATGTGTCCGGCGGTTGGGTAGCATGGCTTCAGCACTACTTCGTGACCGCATGGATCCCGGCCAAGTCTGACAACAATGCGGTGCAAACCCGCAAGGACAGCCAGGGCAACTACATCATCGGCTACACCGGCCCGGCTATCAGCGTACCTGCGGGCGGCAAGGCCGAAACCAGCGCCATGTTGTATGCCGGTCCCAAGATCCAGTCCAAGCTCAAGGAGTTGTCCCCAGGCCTGGAGCTGACCGTCGACTACGGTTTCCTGTGGTTCATCGCACAGCCGATCTTCTGGCTCCTGCAACATATCCACAGCCTGCTGGGTAACTGGGGCTGGTCGATCATCGTGCTGACCATGCTCATCAAGGGCCTGTTCTTCCCGCTGTCCGCTGCCAGCTACCGTTCCATGGCACGTATGCGTGCTGTTTCGCCCAAGCTCGCAGCGCTCAAGGAACGCTTCGGCGATGATCGCCAGAAGATGTCCCAGGCGATGATGGAGCTGTACAAGAAAGAGAAAATCAACCCGCTGGGCGGTTGCTTGCCAATCCTGGTCCAGATGCCAGTATTCCTGGCCCTCTACTGGGTACTGCTGGAAAGCGTCGAGATGCGTCAGGCACCTTGGATGCTGTGGATTACCGACCTGTCGATCAAGGATCCGTTCTTCATCCTGCCGATCATCATGGGCGCTACCATGTTCATTCAGCAGCGCCTGAACCCGACCCCGCCGGATCCGATGCAGGCCAAGGTGATGAAAATGATGCCGATCATCTTCACCTTCTTCTTCCTGTGGTTCCCAGCCGGTCTGGTGCTGTACTGGGTTGTGAACAACTGCCTGTCCATCACGCAGCAGTGGTACATCACGCGCAGCATCGAGGCCGCCAACAAGAAAGCGGCTGCCTGACGGGCTGCTACGCTAGCTTGTGAATAAAACGCCCCCTCGTGGGGCGTTTTTGCTATCTGTCGTATTTGTCGTAGAGGCTCCCCAGCATGAATACTGTGCGTGAAACCATTGCCGCCATCGCAACTGCCCAAGGCCGCGGCGGCGTAGGCATCGTGAGGTTGTCAGGACCACTGGCTGCCCAGGCGGGCCAGTGGATAACCGGCCGCAGCCTGCAACCGCGTCATGCTCATTACGGCCCATTCCGCGACGAGGAGGGGGTGGTACTGGATGAAGGTATCGCGCTGTTCTTTCCGGGGCCCAACTCATTCACCGGTGAAGATGTACTTGAGTTGCAAGGCCATGGCGGCCCCGTGGTCCTGGATATGCTGCTACAGCGCTGTGTACAACTGGGGTGTCGCCTGGCCAGGCCAGGGGAGTTCAGCGAGCGGGCATTTCTCAATGACAAGCTTGACCTGGCTCAAGCCGAGGCCATCGCCGACTTGATCGAAGCCAGCTCCAGCCAGGCAGCGCGAAATGCACTGCGATCGCTGCAGGGCGAATTTTCCAGACATGTCCACAGCCTCACCGAAGCGTTGATCGCGCTGCGCATCTACGTGGAGGCCGCCATTGATTTTCCCGAGGAAGAAATCGACTTCCTGGCCGATGGCCACGTGCTGTCGATGCTCGATGCCGTGAGGGATCATTTATCCACAGTGCTGCGTGAGGCGGGCCAAGGGGCTTTGCTGCGTGATGGCATGACAGTGGTCATCGCTGGGCGACCCAATGCAGGCAAGTCGAGTCTGCTCAACCAGCTAGCGGGACGTGAAGCGGCGATCGTAACGGATATCGCCGGCACGACCCGGGACACCCTGCGCGAACATATCCACATCGACGGCATGCCGCTTCACGTGGTGGACACAGCTGGGCTACGTTCAACAGATGATCATGTGGAAAAGATCGGTGTCGAGCGAGCGCTACAAGCGATAGGCGAGGCAGACCGGATATTGCTGGTTGTGGACTCCACAGCCCCTGAAGCTGACGATCCCTTTGCTTTATGGCCCGAGTTTCTGGACCAGCGTCCGGATCCAGCACGGGTAACCCTGATACGCAATAAAGCGGATCTGAGTGGGGAGCCAGTAGCGCTGCACCAGGGTGAAGATGGACAAGCCACCATCACGCTGAGCGCCAAAGGAGAGGGTGGGGGGCTGCAGCTGTTGCGCGACCATCTCAAGGCCTGCATGGGCTATGAACAAACCGCCGAGAGTGGTTTCAGCGCCCGTCGACGGCACCTGGATGCCTTGCGCCAGGCCAGTGAGCACCTTGAGCACGGTCGTGCGCAGCTGACCCTCGCAGGTGCAGGTGAATTACTGGCAGAGGACTTGCGTCAGGCGCAGCAGGTGCTTGGGGAAATCACCGGGGCCTTCAGTTCCGACGACTTGTTGGGGCGGATTTTCTCGAGTTTCTGCATCGGCAAGTAACAAACAACCTGGTCCCGGACCAGCCAACCGCCCTTTAGGGGCGGTTTTTTTTGGCTTGAAATAAGCCTCCAGCGAAGGGACAGCCAGGAACGGTAGCCGCTAAGCCCTGTGGAAAACCCTATCTGAGCTCCGTTGATAAGCGCTAATTTTTCTTGAGGATAAATCGCCCTGTGGGTAACCCTGCATTTCATCCACAGGCTATTCCCTGTTATCCAAAAGGCTCAGCGGGGTTAAAGCACAGGGTTCAGGATCTCTGTACAACACGCGTTTCCTGGTCTTGAAGACCTTATCCACAGATATCGCTGTGCATAAGAATAAACATAAAAACAAAGCTTTTATAAATCTATCTTCGTTGATTTCTGTTGTGTGCCATTCATCCACAGCCTGATCAAAATTTGCTCAGACGGTTTCAATGAGGGGGGTGATGTCCCTATACTTGTCGGCTTACCTTTTCTATTTGCACAACAGGCACGAGGTGCGTGGTGGATTTCCCTTCCCGTTTTGAAGTGATCGTCATCGGCGGCGGCCATGCCGGTACCGAGGCTGCGCTTGCGTCTGCACGCATGGGTGTCAAAACCCTGCTGCTGACCCACAACGTGGAAACCCTCGGGCACATGAGTTGCAACCCTGCCATTGGTGGCATCGGCAAAAGCCATCTGGTCAAGGAAATCGATGCCCTGGGCGGCGCCATGGCGCTGGCCACCGACAAGAGTGGCATTCAGTTTCGCGTGTTGAATAACCGCAAGGGCCCAGCCGTTCGCGCCACGCGTGCACAGGCTGACCGCGCCATCTACAAGGCGGTTGTGCGTGAGATTTTGGAAAACCAGCCCAACCTGTGGATATTTCAGCAGTCCTGTGACGACCTGATCGTTGAACAGGATGAAGTCAAAGGCGTGGTCACCCAGATGGGGCTGCGGTTCTTTGCAAACTCGGTCGTGCTCACCACCGGCACCTTCCTGGGCGGCCTGATCCATATTGGTATGCAGAACCACTCGGGAGGACGCGCAGGGGATCCGCCCTCCATCGCGTTGGCGCATCGCATGCGTGAATTGCCGCTACGCGTCGGCCGCCTGAAGACAGGTACGCCGCCTCGTATCGACGGTCGCTCCGTGGATTTCTCGGTCATGACCGAGCAGCCCGGCGATACGCCTATCCCGGTGATGTCGTTCATGGGCAATGCGGGCATGCATCCGCGCCAGGTGAGCTGCTATATCACTCACACCAACGCCCGGACACATGACATCATCGCTTCGAACCTTGACCGTTCGCCCATGTACTCGGGGGTCATCGAAGGGGTAGGGCCACGTTACTGCCCGTCGATCGAAGACAAGATCCACCGCTTTGCGGACAAGGAAAGCCACCAGGTATTCATCGAGCCTGAAGGCCTGACCACTCACGAGCTCTACCCCAACGGTATTTCCACTTCGCTGCCCTTCGATGTGCAGCTGGAGTTGGTGCGCTCGATCCGGGGCATGGAAAACGCGCATATCGTCCGCCCAGGCTACGCCATCGAATATGACTACTTCGATCCGCGCGACTTGAAGTACAGCCTGGAAACCAAAGTCATTGGTGGTCTTTTCTTCGCTGGCCAGATCAACGGCACCACCGGTTACGAAGAAGCCGGTGCGCAAGGCCTGTTGGCCGGGACCAACGCCGCACTGCGCGCTCAGGGCCGCGAGGCCTGGTGTCCGCGGCGCGATGAAGCCTACATCGGCGTGCTGGTCGACGACTTGATCACCTTGGGCACTCAAGAACCGTATCGCATGTTCACATCCCGGGCCGAATACCGGTTGATCCTGCGGGAGGACAACGCCGACCTGCGTCTCACAGAAAAAGGGCGAGCGCTGGGGTTGATCGACGACGAGCGCTGGGCCGCCTTCTGCACCAAGCGCGACGGTATCGAAAAAGAAGAGCAGCGGCTGAAATCGACCTGGATAAGGCCCAACACCGAGCAAGGCCAAGCCGTTGTGGACAAGTTTGGTACGCCATTGAGCCACGAGTACAGCCTGCTGAACCTGCTGGCACGACCCGAAATCGACTATGCAGGGTTAATGGCGGCTACCGGCGGTGAGTCGATCGATCCACAGGTCGCCGAGCAGGTCGAGATTCGCACCAAATACGCGGGTTACATCGACCGTCAGCAGGACGAAATCGCGCGGCTGCGCGCCAGTGAGGACACGCGCCTGCCTGTGGATATCGAGTACGCCACGATTTCGGGGCTGTCCAAAGAGATTCAGGGCAAGCTCAGCCAGACCCGTCCCGAAACCCTGGGGCAGGCCTCGCGCATTCCAGGCGTGACGCCGGCGGCCATTTCCCTGTTGCTCATCCACCTGAAAAAACGCGGTGCAGGCCGCGAGCTGGAGCAAAGCGTTTGAGTTCCCTGGTTACCTCCCAACATGCCGAAGAGTTGTCCACAGGTGCCCGCCAGTTGGCTGTGCCCCTGAGCCCTGAACACCATGAAAAACTGCTGGGCTACCTGGCCCTGTTGATCAAGTGGAACAAGGCCTACAACCTCACCGCCGTCCGGGATCCGGACGAAATGGTTTCGCGTCACCTGCTCGACAGCCTCAGCGTGATGCCGTTTATCCACAGCGAGCGCAGCAACTGGCTGGATGTCGGCAGCGGCGGAGGCATGCCAGGTGTGCCCATGGCTATCCTGCATCCCCACAAGCGGATCACCGTACTGGATGCCAATGGCAAGAAGACGCGCTTTCTGACCCAGGTGAAAATGGAGCTCAAGCTGGACAACCTTACGGTTATCCACAGCAGGGTCGAGGGGTACACGCCGGCCCAGCCGTTCGACGGCATCATCTCCCGCGCTTTCAGCAGCATGGAGAATTTCACCAACTGGACCCGCCACCTGGGCGACACCGGGACGCAGTGGCTTGCAATGAAGGGGCTGCATCCTGCCGATGAACTGGTAGCATTGCCCGCAGACTTCACAGTGGAAAGCGAGCAGGCCCTGACCGTTCCGGGTTGCCAGGGCCAACGTCATCTGCTGATACTGCGCCGCAAGGCTTGACTGGGAACAGACGCATCAATGGCTAAGGTATTCGCAATCGCGAACCAGAAAGGTGGTGTGGGCAAGACCACCACCTGTATCAATCTCGCTGCCTCGCTGGTGGCGACCAAGCGTCGTGTGCTGCTGATCGACCTCGATCCGCAGGGCAATGCCACCATGGGCAGCGGCGTGGACAAGCACGAGCTCGAGCACTCTGTGTACGACCTGCTGATCGGAGAGTGTGACCTGGCCCAGGCCATGCACTATTCCGAGCATGGTGGGTTCCAGCTGTTGCCGGCCAACCGTGACCTGACCGCTGCCGAAGTCGTGCTGCTGGAGATGCAGGTCAAGGAAAGCCGCCTGCGTAATGCGCTGGCGCCCATTCGTGATAACTACGATTTCATCCTCATCGACTGCCCGCCTTCATTGTCGATGCTGACGCTCAATGCCTTGGTGGCTTCCGATGGCGTGATCATCCCCATGCAGTGCGAGTATTACGCGCTGGAAGGGCTGAGCGACCTTGTGGACAACATCAAGCGGATCGCTGCCAAGTTGAACCCCGCGCTCAAGATCGAGGGGTTGCTGCGAACCATGTATGATCCGCGGCTGAGCCTGAACAACGATGTATCGGCGCAGCTCAAGGAGCATTTCGGTTCGCAGTTGTACGATACCGTCATTCCGCGAAACATCCGCCTGGCCGAAGCACCCAGCTTCGGTATGCCGGCATTGGCCTACGACAAGCAATCGCGCGGCGCACAGGCCTACCTTGCCCTGGCCGGAGAACTGGTTCGTCGTCAACGCCGCCAGTCCCGCACTGCACAAGCAACTTAAGGAATCCGCATGGCCGTCAAGAAACGGGGTCTCGGACGTGGGTTGGATGCGCTGCTCAGCGGTCCATCCGTGAGCGCGCTCGAAGAGCAGGCTGTAAAGATCGACCTCAAGGAGCTTCAGCACCTGCCCGTCGAGTTGATTCAACGGGGCAAGTACCAGCCACGTCGCGACATGGACCCGCAGGCGCTCGAAGAACTGGCTCACTCGATCCGCAGCCACGGCGTGATGCAACCGATCGTGGTGCGCCCGGTTGGCGATGAGCGCTATGAGATCATCGCCGGTGAGCGGCGCTGGCGCGCGACTCAACAAGCCGGTCTGGACACCATTCCGGCCATGGTCCGCGAGGTCCCTGACGAAGCGGCCATTGCCATGGCCCTGATCGAAAACATCCAGCGCGAGGACTTGAACCCTCTGGAAGAAGCGCTGGCCCTGCAGCGGTTGCAGCAGGAGTTCGAGCTGACCCAGCAGCAAGTGGCCGATGCCGTGGGCAAGTCGCGGGTGACCGTGGCCAACCTGCTGCGGTTGATCACGTTGCCTGAAGCGATCAAAACGATGCTCGCCCATGGTGACCTGGAGATGGGTCACGCACGGGCTTTGCTAGGCCTGGAAGAGAATCGCCAGGAGGAAGGGGCGCGTCATGTTGTCGCACGTGGGCTGACCGTACGTCAGACCGAGGCGCTGGTGCGCCAATGGCTGAGCGACAAGCCTGATCCGGTAGAACCCGGCAAACCTGATCCGGACATTGCACGCCTGGAACAGCGGCTTGCAGAGCGTTTGGGCTCGGCTGTACAGATTCGCCACGGCGCTAAAGGCAAGGGCCAACTGGTGATTCGCTATAACTCGCTCGATGAGTTGCAGGGCGTACTCGCACACATTCGCTGAAACAATTCCTGTTGTAGCGCGCAATCGGAAATCACTACGAATAGTTGAATAGGGGTTAATCCACCCCTATACTCTGCGCGCATTTTGTCGGCACAAATTATGCCAAGTCATCGCTGACTGGCAGGCCGATTCACGGGGAGCAGTTGTGATGGAAATCCGCACGCCAAACCGGTTGCCTTTCCATCGCTGGGCGGTTTTTCCGGTATTGCTGACGCAATTCGTCGTGCTGCTGCTGGCAACCTTGGTGTTGTGGCAGTTGGCTGGGACGGTCAGCGGATATTCAGGGCTCTGCGGAGGCCTGATTGCCTGGCTGCCCAATGTTTATTTCGCCTGGAAGGCTTTTCGCTTTAGCGGAGCTCGGGCGGCGCAGGCCATCGTCAAGTCGTTCTACGCTGGCGAGGCAGGCAAGATGATTTTGACGGCAGTGCTCTTCGCACTGACCTTCGCAGGAGTGAAGCCACTGGCGCCGCTGGCAGTATTCGGCGTCTTCGTGTTGACCCTTTTGGTCAGCTGGTTCGCGCCCCTGCTGATGAATAAAAGACTTTCGAGACCTTAGGGCGTTTGAGGCAACCATGGCAGCAGAAACCGCTTCGGGCTATATCCAGCACCACTTGCAGAACCTGACTTACGGTCAACTACCAGACGGCAGCTGGGGCTTCGCCCATTCGGCTGCAGAAGCCAAGGCTATGGGCTTCTGGGCATTCCACGTGGATACCCTGGGTTGGTCCGTCGCACTGGGTCTGATCTTCCTGTTCATCTTCCGCATGGCGGCCAAGAAGGCGACTTCTGGCCAACCGAGCGGCCTGCAGAACTTCGTCGAAGTGCTGGTGGACTTCGTCAACGGCAGCGTGAAGGACTCCTTCCACGGCCGTAGCCCGGTGATCGCGCCGCTGGCGCTGACCATCTTCGTCTGGGTATTCCTGATGAACGCCATCGACCTGGTACCGGTCGACTGGATTCCTCAGCTGGCCATCCTGATCTCGGGTGATCCGCACATTCCGTTCCGCGCCGTGTCGACCACCGACCCGAACGCGACCCTGGCCATGGCCTTCTGCGTGTTTGCGCTGATCATCTTCTACAGCATCAAGGTCAAGGGCCTGGGTGGCTTCATCGGTGAGCTGACCCTGCACCCGTTCGGCAGCAAGAATATCTTCCTGCAGATCCTGCTGATCCCGGTCAACTTCCTGCTGGAATTCGTGACCCTGATCGCCAAGCCGATCTCGCTGGCACTGCGTCTGTTCGGCAACATGTACGCCGGCGAGCTGGTGTTCATCCTGATTGCCGTGATGTTCGGCGCCGGCATCCTGTGGCTCAGCGGCCTGGGTATCGTGCTGCAATGGGCGTGGGCTGTGTTCCACATCCTGATCATCACCCTGCAAGCCTTCATCTTCATGATGCTTACCATCGTCTACTTGTCGATGGCTCACGAAGATAACCATTAAGACCGCCTGGCGTGTCTGATAGCCTTCCCCGCTCGTTTGGGGGGAGGGCTTAAAAAGTCCGCAAGGGCATGCTGTACCAAACGATTCGTTTTACCGCTTCAAACTAAAAAACCTAACCAATACGACGTAAAAGTCGGGAGGAAAGATGGAAACTGTAGTTGGTCTGACCGCTATCGCTGTTGCTCTGCTGATCGGCCTGGGTGCTCTGGGTACCGCCATTGGTTTCGGCCTGCTGGGCGGCAAATTCCTGGAAGGCGCTGCTCGTCAGCCTGAGATGGTTCCGATGCTGCAGGTCAAAATGTTCATCGTTGCCGGTCTGCTCGACGCCGTCACCATGATCGGTGTTGGTATCGCTCTGTTCTTCACCTTCGCGAATCCCTTCGTTGGTCAAATCGCCGGCTAATCACTCGTTTCGACGAGTTGATGGGTGTGATGGACAAAGACCGAGCGAGGTGTTGGCGTGAACATTAATGCAACCCTGATTGGCCAATCCGTTGCTTTTCTGATTTTTGTACTCTTCTGCATGAAGTACGTATGGCCTCCGGTCATCACTGCTCTGCAAGAGCGTCAAAAGAAGATTGCAGACGGCTTGGACGCTGCCAACCGCGCAGCTCGCGACCTGGAGCTGGCCCAAGAGAAAGTGGGTCAGCAACTGCGTGAAGCAAAGGCACAGGCAGCTGAAATCATTGAGCAAAGCAAGAAACGCGCTGCTCAGCTAGTAGACGAAGCCCGTGAACAGGCTCGTGTCGAAGCTGACCGTGTGAAGGCTCAGGCTCAGGCCGAGATCGAACAGGAACTGAACAGCGTCAAAGACGCCCTGCGTGCCCAAGTGGGTGCCCTGGCTGTTGGCGGTGCTGAAAAGATCCTTGGCGCCACAATCGATCAAAACGCGCATGCAGAGCTGGTTAACAAACTGGCCGCTGAAATTTAAGCGAGGGCGATCATGGCAGAACTGACCACGTTGGCCCGACCTTACGCTAAGGCTGCCTTTGAGCATGCCCAGGCCCATCAGCAACTGGCCAATTGGTCAGCCATGCTCGGCCTGGCTGCTGCAGTGTCCGAAGACGACACCATGCAGCGCCTGCTCAAGGCCCCGCGACTGACAAGCGCAGAAAAGGCCGCCGCATTCATTGACGTTTGCGGTGACAAGTTCGATGCATCGGCACAGAATTTCATTCATGTTGCCGCGGAAAACGACCGTCTCCTGCTTCTGCCGGAGATTGCCGCTCTGTTCGACCTGTACAAGGCAGAACAAGAGAAATCCGTGGACGTGGAAGTCACCAGTGCTTTTGCGTTGAACCAAGAACAGCAAGACAAACTCGCCAAGGTTCTCAGTGCACGGCTCAGCCGGGAAGTGCGCCTGCACGCGTCGGAGGATGCCAGCCTGATCGGCGGCGTCGTCATCCGCGCCGGCGACCTGGTAATCGATGGCTCTGTTCGCGGCAAGATCGCGAAACTGGCCGAAGCATTGAAATCTTGAGTTTGAAGGGGCAGCAGAGCAATGCAGCAACTCAATCCTTCCGAAATTAGTGAAATCATCAAGGGCCGCATCGAGAAGCTCGATGTCGGCTCCCAAGCCCGTAACGAAGGTACCGTCGTAAGCGTTTCCGACGGTATCGTACGGATCCACGGTCTGGCCGACGCTATGTACGGCGAAATGATCGAGTTCCCGGGCGGCGTATACGGTATGGCACTGAACCTGGAGCAAGACTCCGTAGGTGCAGTGGTACTGGGTGCGTACACCTCCCTCGCCGAGGGCATGAGCGCCAAGTGCACCGGTCGCATCCTGGAAGTTCCGGTTGGTAAGGAACTGCTGGGTCGCGTCGTGGACGCACTGGGTAACCCGATCGACGGCAAAGGTCCGCTGAACAACACCGAGACCGACGCGGTCGAGAAAGTTGCTCCAGGCGTGATCTGGCGTAAGTCGGTAGACCAGCCTGTACAGACTGGCTACAAGTCGGTCGACGCCATGATCCCGGTTGGCCGTGGCCAGCGTGAGCTGATCATCGGTGACCGTCAGATCGGTAAGACTGCCATGGCGGTCGATGCGATCATCAACCAGAAAAACAGCGGTATCTTCTGCGTATACGTGGCCGTCGGCCAGAAGCAGTCGACCATCGCCAACGTCGTGCGCAAGCTCGAAGAAGCCGGTGCCCTGGCCAACACCATCGTTGTTGCCGCCAGCGCCTCGGAATCGGCTGCACTGCAGTTCCTGGCGCCGTACTCCGGTTGCACCATGGGCGAGTACTTCCGTGACCGCGGTGAAGATGCCCTGATCGTCTACGATGACCTGTCCAAGCAGGCTGTTGCCTACCGCCAGATCTCCCTGCTGCTGCGTCGTCCACCAGGACGTGAAGCGTACCCAGGCGACGTGTTCTATCTCCACTCCCGTCTGCTGGAGCGTGCATCGCGCGTTTCGGAAGAATACGTCGAGAAGTTCACCAACGGCGCAGTCACTGGCAAGACCGGTTCCCTGACCGCTCTGCCGATCATCGAAACCCAGGCTGGCGACGTTTCGGCGTTCGTTCCGACCAACGTGATTTCCATCACCGACGGTCAGATCTTCCTGGAATCGGCCATGTTCAACTCGGGCATCCGCCCTGCAGTGAACGCCGGTGTTTCGGTATCGCGTGTAGGTGGTGCCGCTCAGACCAAGATCATCAAGAAGCTGTCCGGTGGTATTCGTACCGCACTGGCTCAGTACCGTGAACTGGCGGCATTCGCCCAGTTCGCGTCCGATCTGGACGAAGCGACCCGCAAGCAGCTGGAGCATGGTCAGCGCGTTACCGAGCTGATGAAGCAGAAGCAGTACGCGCCGATGTCCATCGCGGACATGGCCCTGTCGCTGTACGCCGCTGAGCGTGGCTTCCTGACCGACGTAGAAGTCTCCAAGGTCGGCAGCTTCGAGCAAGCACTGATCGCCTTCTTCCACCGTGATCACGCCGAACTGATGGCGAAGATCAACGTGAAGGGTGACTTCAACGACGAAATCGATGCAGGCATGAAAGCCGGTATCGAGAAGTTCAAGGCCACCCAGACCTGGTAAGCCGCAGCGGGGGCCCAGGCCCCCGCTTGCTAACCTGATAGGTGATACATGGCAGGCGCAAAAGAGATTCGCAGTAAGATTGCGAGCATCAAAAGCACGCAAAAAATTACCAGCGCCATGGAAAAAGTGGCGGTCAGCAAAATGCGCAAGGCACAACAGCGCATGGCTGCTAGCCGTCCTTATGCGGAGCGTATCCGCCAGGTGATCGGTCATCTGGCCAACGCCAACCCGGAATACCGCCACCCGTTCATGATCGAGCGCCCTGTAAAGCGCGCGGGTTACATCGTGGTGAGCAGTGACCGTGGTCTGTGCGGTGGCTTGAATACCAACCTGTTCAAGGCCTTGGTCAAGGACATGAACGAAAACCGCGAACAGGGCGTGGAAATCGACCTGTGCGTGATCGGCAGCAAGGGTGCGACTTTCTTCCGTATCTTTGGCGGCAACGTAGTAGCCGCGATCAGCCACCTGGGCGAAGAGCCATCGATCAATGACTTGATCGGCTCCGTCAAGGTCATGCTGGACGCCTACCTCGATGGCCGTATCGATCGCCTCTCGGTGGTTTCGAACAAGTTCATCAACACCATGACCCAAAAGCCGACGGTCGAGCAGTTGGTACCGTTGGTGGCAACCCCGGATCAGGATCTCAAGCATCACTGGGACTACCTGTACGAACCCGACGCAAAAGAGCTGCTGGACGGCTTGATGGTGCGTTACGTGGAGTCGCAGGTGTACCAGGCGGTGGTCGAGAACAATGCTGCTGAACAAGCAGCCCGGATGATCGCCATGAAGAACGCCACAGACAACGCCGGTGACCTGATCAGCGAACTCCAGCTGATCTACAACAAGGCGCGTCAGGCTGCGATCACCCAGGAGATCTCGGAAATCGTCGGCGGCGCTGCCGCGGTTTAACGGTTCAAAAATTCAGAGGATCCAGCTATGAGTAGCGGACGTATCGTTCAAATCATCGGCGCCGTCATCGACGTGGAATTCCCACGTGACGTCGTGCCGAGTGTTTACAACGCGCTGAAAGTACAAGGCGCGGAAACCACCCTGGAAGTTCAGCAGCAGCTGGGCGACGGCGTGGTTCGTACCATTGCGATGGGCTCGACCGAAGGTCTGAAGCGCGGTCTGGACGTCGTCGATACCGGCGCGGCCATCTCCGTTCCTGTCGGTAAGGCTACCCTGGGCCGCATCATGGACGTCCTGGGTAACCCAATCGACGAAGCCGGTCCGATCGGTGAAGAAGAGCGTCGTGGTATCCACCAGAAGGCACCTTCGTTCGCTGACCAGGCCGGCGGCAACGACCTGCTGGAAACCGGGATCAAGGTTATCGACCTGGTTTGCCCGTTCGCCAAGGGTGGTAAAGTTGGTCTGTTCGGTGGTGCCGGTGTCGGCAAGACCGTGAACATGATGGAACTGATCCGTAACATCGCCATCGAGCACAGCGGTTATTCCGTGTTCGCCGGTGTGGGTGAGCGTACTCGTGAGGGTAACGACTTCTACCACGAGATGAAGGACTCCAACGTTCTCGACAAAGTAGCGCTGGTCTACGGTCAGATGAACGAGCCACCAGGAAACCGTCTGCGCGTTGCGCTGACTGGCCTGACCATGGCTGAGAAATTCCGTGACGAAGGTAACGACGTTCTGCTGTTCGTCGACAACATCTATCGTTACACCCTGGCCGGTACCGAAGTATCCGCACTGCTGGGCCGTATGCCTTCGGCAGTAGGTTACCAGCCGACCCTGGCCGAAGAGATGGGCGTTCTGCAAGAGCGTATCACTTCGACCAAGGAAGGTTCGATCACCTCCATCCAGGCCGTTTACGTGCCTGCGGATGACTTGACCGACCCGTCGCCAGCGACCACCTTCGCCCACTTGGACGCCACCGTCGTTCTGTCCCGTGACATCGCCTCCCTGGGTATCTACCCAGCGGTTGACCCACTGGACTCGACTTCGCGCCAGCTGGACCCGAACGTGATCGGTACCGAGCACTACGAAACTGCCCGTCAGGTTCAGTATGTTCTGCAGCGCTACAAAGAGCTGAAGGACATCATCGCGATCCTGGGTATGGACGAGCTGTCCGAGACCGACAAGCAACTGGTAGCGCGCGCTCGTAAGATCCAGCGCTTCCTGTCGCAGCCGTTCTTCGTGGCCGAGGTCTTCACCGGTTCGCCAGGCAAGTACGTTTCCCTGAAAGACACCATCGCTGGCTTCAGCGGCATCCTCAAAGGTGACTACGACCACCTGCCAGAACAAGCGTTCTACATGGTCGGCAGCATCGACGAAGCGATCGAGAAAGCCAAGAAACTGTAATCCCGGCGCCCCGCAAGGGGCGCTAATCAGGTTGAGGCAAGCAGATGGCTATGACAGTCCATTGCGATATCGTCAGCGCGGAAGGAGAAATCTTCTCCGGTCTGGTCGAGATGGTAGTAGCGCACGGCAACTTGGGCGATCTGGGTATCGCACCAGGCCACGCCCCGCTGATCACCAATCTCAAGCCGGGTCCGATCACGCTGACCAAGCAGGGTGGCACTCAAGAGGTGTACTACATCTCCGGTGGCTTCCTCGAAGTGCAGCCGAACATGGTGAAGGTTCTTGCCGACACCGTGCAACGTGCTGCCGACCTGGACGAAGCTCAGGCTCAGGAAGCCCTCAAGGCTGCCGAGAACGCGCTGAACACCAAAGGCTCGGACTTCGACTACGGCGCTGCTGCCGCACGTCTGGCCGAGGCTGCGGCTCAGCTGCGTACTGTCCAGCAAATGCGCAGAGGCAAGTGATCGGCTGCGGCCATCATTTGTGTAGCGATTGAGTAAAAGGGTAGCCTCGGCTACCCTTTTTCTTTTTTCGATTTTCCCCTTTCGGTCAAGCAACTGACCGCCCAGGATTGGTAGCCAGTCATGTCCCTCGATATCGTTATTCTTGCCGCCGGCCAAGGCACCCGCATGCGCTCGTCGCTGCCCAAGGTATTGCACCCGGTAGCGGGCAACTCCATGCTCGGTCATGTTATCCACAGCGCTCGCCAGCTTCAGCCGCAGGGCATCCACGTGGTGATAGGCCATGGGGCAGAGTTGGTTCAAGCGAGACTGGCAGGTGACGACCTCAACTTTGTCATGCAGGACAAGCAACTGGGTACGGGGCATGCCTTGGCGCAAGCTTTGCCGACACTGTCCGCGGACACCGTGCTGGTGCTGTATGGCGACGTGCCGCTCATCGAAGTGCCGACCTTGCAGCGCTTGTTGGCCAAAGCCAGCGAGCAGCAACTGGGTTTGCTCACGGTTACGCTCGAGGATCCGACGGGCTATGGCCGCATTGTGCGTGATGCGCATGGGCAGGTAACGGCAATCGTCGAGCACAAGGACGCTAACGAGGCACAGAAGTCCATTCGCGAAGGCAACACCGGCATCCTGGCGCTTCCTGGCGCTCGCCTGGCAGATTGGATGGGCCGCTTGTCGAACAACAATGCCCAGGGTGAGTACTACCTGACTGATGTGATCGCCATGGCAGTCGCTGATGGCCTGTTGGTCGCCACCGAGCAACCTGACGATCCCATGGAAGTGCAGGGTGCCAATGACCGCCGTCAGCTTGCCGAACTGGAGCGTCACTACCAGTTGCGTGAGGCCCGCCGCCTGATGGCGCAGGGTGTGACCTTGCGTGACCCTGCGCGTTTCGATGTCCGGGGCGAAGTGACGGTCGGCCGGGATGTGCTGATCGACATCAACGTCATTTTGGAAGGCAAGGTTGTCATCGAAGACGACGTGCAGATTGGCCCTAACTGTGTGATCAAGGATTGCACGCTGCGCAAAGGTGCCGTGATCAAGGCCAACAGTCACCTAGAGGGTGCCGTCATGGGCGAGGGGAGTGATGCAGGTCCATTTGCACGCTTGCGTCCGGGGACCGTACTCGATGCAAAGGCCCATGTGGGTAACTTCGTCGAGCTGAAGAATGCCCATCTTGGTGAAGGCGCCAAAGCTGGGCATCTGTCGTATTTGGGTGATGCCGAAATCGGCGCCCGCACTAATATTGGTGCGGGCACCATCACCTGTAATTACGATGGGGCCAACAAGTTCAAGACGGTCATGGGCGAAGACGTCTTCATCGGCTCCAACAGCGCCCTCGTCGCGCCTGTGGAAATCAAGGCCGGGGCCACGACTGCTGCGGGCTCGACGATTACTCAGTGTGTGGAAGCAGGTGAATTGGCGGTAGCACGCTCTCGCCAGCGCAACGTTTCGGGGTGGAAGCGTCCAGAGAAGATCAAGAAGCCCTGATTATCCACAGCTCTTTCGAGGCCGGCCTTGTGCATAACAAGCCGGCCTTTTTATTTCCCAGGCATTAGCTGGCTAACGCTGGCCATACGGCTGGGTATGGTTATCCACAGCGAGACGACGGGGTTGACGGATCCGCGCATTTAGGTTTTGATTGCGATCATTATCTTTCGAAACGAAACTTAAAGCGCCGATGTCGAAACGAAACACGCCACAACGCCGCCATAACATACTGGCCCTGCTCGCGGAGCAGGGCGAGGTCAGCGTGGATGCGCTGGCGAGACGGTTTGACACGTCCGAGGTCACTATCCGCAAGGACCTGGCGGCACTGGAAAGCAATGGTTTGTTGCTGCGCCGCTACGGCGGGGCTGTAACCATGCCGCAGGAGTTGCTGGCGGAGCCGGCGCAACCCGTGTCGGCCTACAAGCGTGCCATTGCACGTGCCGCTGTGAACCTCATCCGCGAACACGCTCGGATCATCATCGACAGCGGCAGTACCACCGCCGCCATGATCCCTGAACTCGGTCGCCAGCCGGGCCTGGTGGTCATGACCAATTCGCTCAATGTTGCCCGGGCCATCAGCGAACTCGAGCACGAGCCGGTGCTGCTGATGACAGGTGGCACCTGGGACCCGCATTCCGAGTCCTTTCAAGGCCAGGTGGCCGAACAGGTTCTGCGCTCGTATGACTTCGACCAGTTGTTCATCGGGGCCGATGGCATCGACCTGGAACGCGGTACCACCACATTCAACGAATTGCTGGGTCTGAGCCGCGTCATGGCCGAGGTCGCCCGTGAGGTGATCGTGATGGTTGAGTCGGACAAGGTCGGCCGCAAGATTCCCAACCTCGAACTGCCGTGGGGCAGGGTGCACACCCTGATCTCGGACGAACGCCTGTGCGAACAGGCACGCGCACAAATTAAAGCACGCGGCGTCAATCTGATCTGCGCCGCTATCAGTCAGGAGTAACCAAGCATGTGTGGAATTGTAGGTGCTGTGGCCGAACGCAACATTACCGCCATCCTTATCGAGGGCCTGAAGCGTCTTGAATACCGTGGGTATGACAGCGCAGGCCTGGCGGTGCTGACGCCCGAGGGCGAATTGCAACGCCGTCGCCGCATCGGCAAGGTCAGCGAGCTTGAAGCAGCCGTCGCGCTCGAGCCAATCGCAGGACGGCTCGGCATCGCGCATACGCGCTGGGCAACCCATGGCGCGCCTACCGAAACCAATGCCCACCCGCATTTCTCAGGCCATGACGTGGCCGTTGTGCACAACGGCATCATCGAGAACCACGAGGAACTGCGCGAGGAACTGAAGGGATTGGGCTATGCCTTCGTGTCCCAGACCGATACCGAAGTGATCGTCCACCTGATCGACCATCTCCTCAAGGGCATTCCCGACCTGGCAGACGCCTTGAAGGCTGCGGTCAAGCGCCTGCACGGTGCCTATGGCCTGGCATTGATCAGCAAAAGCCAGCCTGACCGCCTGGTCGCTGCGCGTAGCGGCAGCCCGTTGGTGATTGGCCTGGGCCTCGGTGAAAATTTCCTTGCCTCTGACCAACTGGCCCTGCGGCAGGTCACCGATCGCTTCATGTATCTCGAAGAGGGCGATATCGCCGAGATCCGTCGCGACCACGTCGCCATCTGGGACCACGATGGCCATCCTGTGCAGCGTGAAACCGTGCAGTACCACGAAGGCGCCGAGGCCGCTGACAAGGGCCAGTACCGTCACTTCATGCTTAAGGAAATCCACGAGCAGCCGCGGGTGGTGCAACGCACATTGGAAGGTCGCTTGGGCCATGACCATGTCCTGGTACAGGCATTCGGTCCGCAGGCAGCCGAGCTGTTTGGCAAAGTGCGCAATGTGCAGATCGTAGCCTGTGGTACCAGCTATCACGCCGGCATGGTTGCACGTTACTGGCTGGAAAGCCTGGCGGGGATACCCTGCCAGGTAGAAGTAGCGAGCGAGTTCCGTTACCGCAAGGTGGTCGTGCAGCCCGATACGCTGTTCGTTTCCATCTCCCAGTCAGGCGAGACCGCCGATACCCTGGCAGCGCTGCGCAACGCCAAGGAGCTGGGCTTCCTTGGCAGCCTGGCGATCTGCAACGTGGGCATCAGCTCGCTGGTGCGTGAATCCGACCTGACATTGCTGACCCTGGCCGGCCCGGAAATCGGCGTCGCTTCGACCAAGGCCTTCACCACCCAGCTGGTGTCGTTGATGCTTCTGACCTTGGCCTTGGGCCAGGTGCGCGGCACCCTGGACAAGGGCGTCGAAGCTGAACTGGTCGAGGAACTGCGCCGCCTGCCAACACGTTTGGGTGAAGCATTGGCCATGGACGCAACCGTCGAGAAAGTCGCCGAGTTGTTCGCTGACAAGCATCACACCTTGTTCCTGGGCCGCGGCGCTCAATACCCGGTGGCTATGGAAGGTGCGCTCAAGCTTAAGGAAATCTCCTATATCCACGCCGAAGCCTACCCCGCGGGCGAGCTCAAACATGGCCCGCTGGCGCTTGTGGATAACGACATGCCGGTG
This sequence comes from Pseudomonas sp. xss_4, assembly GCF_043104125.1. NCBI lineage: Bacteria > Pseudomonadati > Pseudomonadota > Gammaproteobacteria > Pseudomonadales > Pseudomonadaceae > Pseudomonas > Pseudomonas sp. xss_4. Next base: position 99,708 of record NZ_JBICKJ010000048.1, on the reverse strand, counting down.
GTGACCGTTGCGCCGAACAACGAACTGCTGGAGAAGCTCAAGTCCAACCTGCAGGAGGTGCGTGCACGCGGCGGTGAGCTGGTGGTCTTCGCTGACGAGCAAGCCGGGTTGAGCAATGGCGAAGGGACCCATGTGATTCCGGTCCCACATATCGCGGATGCGCTGGCGCCGATTCTGTACACCATTCCTTTGCAGTTGCTCTCGTACTATGTCGCCGTGCTCAAGGGGACTGATGTTGACCAGCCGCGGAATTTGGCGAAGTCGGTGACGGTGGAGTGAGGGCAGCGTTTCGACAGTGCCAGCTTAACGTCGAGCAAAAGCCGTGAAATACGGTCGGTGATCATCTGATCGACCGGCAGTCAAAACCCCCGTTTTCACGGGGGTTTTTTATTGGCGATTATTCATGCTCTTGCGCTTCAGAGTTGGTTGGGCCGAAACCATATACCCAATACTTCCTGCGGCCGTCTCGAATCTCGGTGCTTTAACATCAGATAGATGGAATTGAGTTGATATATCATAACGTTTAATTGGTTATGATATAACGTCTAAAGGCTCAGCACTTTTTAGCGAGCTTACCGGCACCTGATCTCTTCCCTGTCTACTCACCCAGGAGCACCCATGCGAGTCACCCCGGCCTCCCTTGCCATGTTCACGGTAATGGTTACCCCTGAACTGTTCGCCGACCAACCCGGCAGTTCCATAATCACCCTTGGCGCCGTGAACATCACGCAAGACGCCAAGGTGGCGCTGAGCACCGAGAACGTGCTCACTTCGGTCGATGTGCTGGGCGGTGATCAGGTCGAGGACAAGAACGTCATGAACAGCTGGCAGCTGCTGGGCCAAATGCCGGGCATACAGCTCACCGAAACAGGGCAGGGGGCCGAATCGGGCAAGGTAACGTTCCGCGCTTTCAACGGCGAAGGGTACATCAACGGTATCAAGACGCTGATCGATGGGATCCCGAGCAACGTCAACAGCGGCAACCAGCGCTTCATCGACATGATCTTTCCCCTGGATATCGACTACATCGAAGTGGTCCGGGGCACGAACGACCCGCGTTACGGGTTGCACAACATCGCGGGCAACATCAACTTCGCCACGCGCCAAGGCGGCAACTATATAGATAGCCGGCTGACCTATGGCAGCTTCGACACGCGTGAGGTGCAGTTGGCGGTCGGGCGCGAGGAGGGGAATTTTGCCCAGAACTACTTCCTTGCCAAGCAGGACAGCAATGGCTACCGCGATCACAGCAACTCGAACAAATATGCGCTGGGAGGTAAGTGGTTCGTTAGCAACGACGAGCAGAATTTCCGCATTGGGCTGATCGCGCGCCTGTACCATCACCAGGCTCAGGAGTCCGGGTTTCTAACCCGTGAACAGATGCACGTTAGCCGCACGCAATCACCGGCAAAGAACGCCAATGACGGTGATGACCGCGACATGAAGCATCTCAGCCTGCACGCGGATTGGCAGCTCAATGATGACCTGAGCCTTAGCAGCAAGCTGTATTACAACGACTACAACGATGACCGCACCATCACCTTCACGGACTACCGCCCCGGTAACGCGCCCCGTCAGCGTCGGCAATGGGACGAACAGCAGACGGGCATGCTCAATAACCTGACATGGCGCGTGAACGAGCACCTTACCCTCGACGGCGGTGTCAACTACGAGGAACAGGACAACCGCTACGGTCGCGAGCGCTACAGCTTCAGCCTTCCGACCAACTTCGATACCGTACCGGCGCGCGTGCAGAATGACGATCGCTACACCCTGCGCAACACCGGTGCCTATGTTCAGGCCGTTATCCAGCCCATCGAGTCACTGAAGATCATACCGGCCATGCGGGTGGATAAGTTCACCGGCAATACGCAGCTCTTGGGTGGCGTCAAAGGCTCGCTGCAAGACTACGGCTGGATCCGACAGCCCAAGCTGAGCGTCATTTACAGCGTTACTCCCGATATCGACGTTTACGCCAATTGGGGGCGTACCTTCCAGATACTCACCGGCTCTACCGAGCCCGCCTACCTGACCCCAGGGCAGCCTTCATACGATCCGTCGATCAACACAGGCAAAGAAGTCGGTATCAAGTTCAGACCGTTCGAGGGCGCCCAAGCGCGGGTCGCGATCTGGCAGCAGGATGCTACCGATGAAGTAGCAAACATGCCCAGTACCGGGACCACGGTCGGGCTGGGTGAAACGCGCCGCCGCGGTGTGGATTTGCAGATCAATGCCCAGCTGGATGATCAGTGGACTGTCTATGCCTCCCACGCCATCCAGGAAGCCAAGGTGATCAAGGCGTTTTCTGCTGCCGGGCAATCACTCTCGGGTAAGGAGGTGTTCTCCACGCCTCGGTACGTGAGCACCGTGGGTGTCGATTATCGTTATAACGATGACTGGAAGTTCGGTCTGCAGGGCAGGGCACAGGGGAGCTACTACATAGACGAGCTCAACGAGCAAGGCAAATACGGTGGGTTTGTCGTCGCGGACGCCAGCGTCAGCTACCGCATCACGTCCGCTGCCAGCGTCGATGTGCAGGTCAAGAACCTGCTGGATCGCAAATACGAATACGTCTGGTACGACAACTTCTTCTGGGGCGGTGACGACCAGGCGATGTTCTCGCCGGCACCTGGCCGGTCAGCATTCGTTTCCCTGAATCTGAAACTGTAGCCCCCGCCTGCAACGTTCGTTTTACAGACAGTTCCTACAGATGGTCTACGCTGAACCGGTGGCTTTCGAAATGTCTTGGGTCTTGCCCCGTACATGGGAAGGAAGGGTTACATGCTTGCTCAGCTTCCGCCGGCTTTGCAGAGTCTACACTTGCCGTTGCGTTTGAAATTATGGGACGGCAACCATTTCGACTTGGGCCCCAGCCCGCAAGTGACCATTCTGGTCAAGGAGCCTCAACTCATTTTCCAGCTCACCCATCCAAGCATGGATGAGCTGGGTACCGCTTTCGTGGAAGGCAAGCTCGAGCTCGAAGGCGACATCGGCGAGGCTATCCGTGTTTGCGACGAGCTCAGCGAAGCACTGCTGCCCGACGATCGCGATCACGCTCCCCAGCGCCTGGCCCATGACAAGCGAACCGACGCCGAAGCCATTTCCTACCACTACGATGTGTCCAACGACTTTTACCGGTTATGGCTGGACCAGGACATGGTTTATTCCTGCGCCTATTTCCGTGAGCCGGACAACACACTGCAACAGGCCCAGCAAGACAAGTTCGATCACCTGTGCCGCAAGCTGCGCCTGGCGACCGGTGACTATTTGCTGGATGTGGGATGTGGATGGGGAGGTCTGGCGCGCTTCGCTGCACGTGAATATGGGGCGAAAGTCTTTGGCATCACGTTGAGCAAAGAACAGCTCAAGCTCGGACGGGAACGTGTGGAGGCCGAAGGCCTGGGCGACAGTGTAGACCTGCAGATTCTTGATTACCGCGACCTGCCACAAGACGGGCGCTTCGATAAGGTCGTCAGCGTGGGCATGTTCGAGCATGTCGGTCATGCCAATCTACCGCTGTATTGCAAGACGCTATTCGGCGCAGTGCGCGAAGGCGGCCTCGTCATGAACCATGGCATCACGGCCAAGCATGTGGATGGCCGCCCGGTGGGTCGAGGCGCTGGAGAATTCATCGACCGCTACGTATTCCCGCACGGTGAGTTGCCCCACTTGTCGATGATCAGCGCCGCTGTCTGTGAGGCTGGATTGGAAGTGGTCGACGTGGAAAGCCTGCGCATGCACTACGCCAAGACTCTGCACCACTGGAGCGAGAACCTGGAAAACCAGCTGCACAATGCGGCTGCTTTAGTGCCGGAAAAGACACTGCGTATCTGGCGTCTTTATTTGGCAGGTTGCGCCTATGCGTTCGAGAAAGGCTGGATCAATCTGCATCAAATACTGGCGGTCAAGCCCTACGCGGATGGCCATCATGATCTACCTTGGACGCGTGAGCATCTCTACCGTTAGCGCTCACCTCCTGTGTGCCAAGCTTCACCGAACTCGCTCCAGGAGTGAGGTCGGTGAAGCTTGGCGCGTTTTACAACACCGGTGAAATCAACCTTGCGATGCGCATGCCCACCTGCTGTAGCCGATGGGTGGCCTCGGTTTCCTCAACCGTTATCTCTCGCGCATTGGCAAAGTCTTCGTTGAGCATGCGTTCGACCGTATCGGCGAATGCCTTGTCGATGGTGAGCAAGGTGATCTCGAAGTTCAGACGGAACGATCGATTATCCAGGTTGGCGCTGCCGACAGCGCTGATGTCGTCATCCACCAACACGACCTTCTGGTGCAGGAACCCAGGCTGATAGCGGAACATGCGTACACCGGCGCGTACCGCTTCGAATGCGAACAGGCTGGAGGCGGCGTACACGATCTTGTGGTCTGGTCGAGACGGAATCAGGACACGCACATCTACCCCGCGTAGGGCTGCTAGCCGCAGGGCAGCGAATACCGCTTCATCGGGAACGAAATACGGGCTCGTTACCCAGACGCGATGCTTGGCCGAGTGGATAGCCTCCAGAAAGAACAGCGAGCAGGTTTCCTTGGAGTCTGCAGGGCCACTGGCCAATGCCTGGCACAGAACGCCGTCATCCGGATAGTTGTCCTGGAGGATCAGGGGAGGCAACTGCCGAGTTACCCAGTACCAATCTTCAGCGAACGATTCCTGCAGGCACGCTAGCACTGGCCCACTGATTTGCACATGAGTATCACGCCAGGGGGAAAGCTTGGGGTTAGCGCCCAGGTACTCGTCGCCGACATTGTGACCACCCACAAAGCCGACCAAGCCATCAACCACGACGATCTTGCGATGATTGCGAAAGTTGACTTGGAGGCGATTGAACAAGCCTCGACGGGTAGCGAATGCATGTATCTGCACACCTCCTGCACGAAGCCGCTGGCTGTAGCGGCGGGGCAGGGAATGGCTGCCGACACCGTCATAAAGCACAAACACCTGAACGCCTTCGGCCGCCTTGCGCAGCAGTATCTGTTGCAAGGCCCGCCCAAGTTCATCGTCATGGATGATGAAAAACTGCACCAGTACAACGCGCGTCGCTTTCTCGATGGCTTCGAACACCGCCTCGAAGGTGCGCTTGCCATCAATCAACAGCTCGACCTGATTATTGGCCAGGCACGGCATTCGGCTGAGTCTGGGCATTGCGCGCAAGGCAGCGTAGCTGTCCGATGCGCGAGCGGCGAGAGCTTCTTCGACCCAAGGGCGCCAATTCAGGCTGGCCATGGCGACATGCATTTCCTGATTGGCCTGGCGCCTGGCCTTTATGTAGGCATTGAAGGAGCGCGCACCGAATATCAGGTAAGGAATGAGCGTCAGGTAAGGAATGAAGAAAAGCGGCATGGCCCAAGCGATGGCGCCTTGAGCAGTACGGACTGTGAACAACGCATGGAGCGCGGCGATAATACCTAGCAGATGAATCACGCCAAGTAGATAGCCAAAAAAAAGGGGGCTGTGGTAATCCATATGCATCCTGCTTGTCGAATACACCTTAGGTAACAGAACACGAACGTGGTTCGCCTGCAACAAGCGGTTCGTTTCAACGTCTAACTCAAACATCGTCGGGGTGACCGGCATTTCCAGGAGTGTGTTTTCCATGAAAATTCGTATGCCGTTGCTGGCGCTGGCCTTGTGCGCAAGTTGCGTAACGGCCCAGGCCCAAATGCTTCAACCCGGCTTGTGGGAGCTGACTACCAGCAATATGCAGGTCGATGGCAAGCCGCTACCTGATATGGATTTCATGCTCAGTCAGTTGAAGAACCTACCGCCCGATCAACGGGCGATGATGGAAGGCATGCTTGCCAAGCAAGGTGTCACCGTGGGTGGTAAAGGGGTGCGTTCCTGTCTTACCCCTCAGCAGGTGGCAACCAATGACATTCCCCTGCAGGATCCAAAGTCCGGCTGTACTCAAAAGATTACCGATCGCACCGGCAACGTTTGGAAGTTTCAGTTCAGCTGCCCCAAGGCCCAGGGCAATGGCCAGGCTACCTTCCTGAGTGACAAGGAATTCACTACACAAGTAAGTGGTACTTTCAATGCGTCGGGTGTTCAGCAGCAGGGCAGCATGAATACACGTGCGGTATGGCTGGGCAATGACTGCGGTACGGTCAAGCCTCGGACGTGATGTTCCACTGCCACTGGGCAGTTGCTACGGCGTCGTGGGCATGCAGGCTTTCAGCATGTTCCACGCGCACTTTGAACGCTTTACTCCATTCCACAGCCCTTAGCGCCGCATAAACTCGCCTGGCTGCGTCCTCGCAAAACATCAAATTTTGTCCATTTGCCAGGGCGAATGCTTGCTCATCGGCGCGCTTCACGGCGGTTTGTACCGCAGTGCCCAAGGCTTGCTCGGCCTTGTCTATCACCTCGGTTATGGGGAGATCAGGATGATTATCCTCGAGCCTGACACTTATCTTCGCCATGCTCCTCTGGCTGTGAGGCGTCGCTACGATGCCTTCCGAAGTGCCCAGCCACGCAACGACCTCATCACTATCCACGTTTCCTATGCCAAATCGCGCTTGAAACTGTCGCTGAATAAGCTGTCGAGCCAGCGCCGCTGAACAAGGGCATGTAGACGAGTAGGGTATCGAAACGGATAGTTCCACGTGGAACATTTCATGTTCGATCCGTGCATGGATCTCGACGTCATAGCTTTTCCACCCGGCAAGAGGACTAACCAAGGCAGGCCGTTTAAGCAAATGCTGATAGCTCAATCGCACGTATGCCGCAGACGATTGCCCATCATGACTGTTGAGAAAACTCGCTAAAAGGCGACGCAGCAGCAGCGGACGCAGCGGCTCCTGTTCAAGATTTTCAAGCGCCAGGTACAGACGCGACATGTGTATGCCGCGTGAGTTGCCATCCACAAGGTTAACACCCGCATCTGCCGTAGCTGCTACCAGACGGCCCCCGATCTGCATCGGCATGGCTATACCGCACATCCCTACCCAGTCCAATGGTGTGGTGGAATTCAGATGCTGTGCAGCGACGTCGGGAAGCGGGGGATGGGACATGGGATTTCCAAGGCTATGCGTGTATGTGGAACATTGGGTCCACTGCGGATGGGCGCAGTGAGGTAGCGGCTGAGTCGTCAGCAATGCGCCGTGAAATGGGCTGGTCGTTTTCTATTCATTACACAGAGCTCTTGTCAGGAACCACTTGGCTAAATTGTATTGTTACTTTATAACATTATGCAATGCATCGTTTCGAATGCGCCTGTGTGATGAGGTTTTGCCATGTCCAATCGTCTTCCTGTCACTGTGCTCTCCGGGTTTTTGGGCGCAGGGAAAAGCACGCTTCTCAACCATGTTCTGCGCAATCGCGAAGATCTTCGTGTCGCGGTCATCGTCAATGACATGAGTGAGATCAACATTGACGCCAGCGAAGTCCAGCGCAATGTCACCCTTAACCGGGCCGAAGAAAAGCTGGTGGAAATGAGTAATGGCTGCATCTGCTGCACGCTGCGTGAAGATCTGCTTGAAGAGGTTGCACGCCTGGCCGAGGCGGGGCGCTTCGATTACCTGCTGATTGAATCGACTGGTATCTCAGAACCTCTGCCTGTGGCTGAAACCTTTACCTTCCGTGATGAGCAAGGCCGCAGCCTGTCGGATCTGGCGCGTCTCGACACCATGGTCACCGTAGTGGATGCCTTGAATTTCATGCGTGATTATCAAGCCGCGCAGAGCCTGGAAAGCAGTGGCCAGACATTGGGAGAAGACGATGAACGCTCGATCAGCGACTTGCTGATTGAGCAGGTAGAGTTTGCTGATGTATTGCTGTTGAGCAAAATCGATCTGGCCAGTCAGGCCGAACGGGAAGAGCTTTCAGCCATCCTCCGTAGCCTGAACCGCCGAGCCCAGATCATTCCAATGGTCATGGGTCAGGTTCCCCTTGCCAGGATTCTGAACACCGGCTTGTTCGACTTCGACCAGGCAGCGCAAGCGCCCGGCTGGTTGAAGGAGCTTCGCGGTGAACACACACCGGAAACAGAAGAATATGGCATCCAAGCGACCACCTGGACCGCACGACGGCCTTTTCATCCGCAGCGGTTCCATGACTTTGTCCACACGCCCTGGAGTAATGGCCGGTTACTACGTTCTAAAGGGTTCTTTTGGTTGGCGAGCAAATATAAAGAAGCGGGCAGTTGGTCTCAGGCAGGCGGCATGATGCGCCATGGTCTGGCTGGTCGCTGGTGGTGTTTCGTACCCCGCGAACAGTGGCCGGAGGATGTGGATAACGTTGCAGCCATTCTTGAACATTGGTTGCCAGATACTGGCGACTGCCGGCAGCAGTTAGTGTTCATAGGTCAAGATCTGGATGTGGCTCAATTATCCACAGCTCTTGATCAGTGCCTGTTGACGGATGAAGAAATGGCACTCGAGCCCATGGGCTGGTTGCGTTTTCCCGATCCATTCGGCCCCTGGGACGAGCAGGTGGCAGCGTGAGTAAGCCAGAGGCTGTGGATATCCGTCAGGTGTTTGGCCAGACTCCCCAGGCAATGGCGCAAGTCCTGCAGGACGGTGTCAATCTCGCTGTCTGGCAGCGACAACTTCCGCCTCAGCTTCACGACTTTGCAGAAGTTGCGGCGGGGCTTAGTGGGTCGTTAGCGGATCAGCGGGTGCTCGAGGTCGATGAGCATCAGGTCCCAGTGATCGATGCGCTGCTGCAGGAGGCTGTGGATATCTACGGCTATGACGCTTTCGTCGCGGATGTCACATGGCTCGTGTCGGCTTATAGCTGCTTGCTTGGCGCGCGTCGCGTGGGTTTGCGCGTACGTGCACTGACCAGTCCGATGTGCCCACGCTTCCATGTGGATAACGTTCCGCTGAGACTGATTACAACGTATGCGGGACCGGGTAGTGAGTATGTGCCAGAGCAGGAAGTGGCGCGAAATGCATTGTCCACAGGCTATGCCGCTGTGGATAAGGTGATGCGCCTGAATGCTGGTGACGTGGCGTTATTCAAGGGCGAGCTTTGGGAGGGCAATGAAGGCGCAGGCGTCGTACATCGTTCCCCTTCAGGACCATCCCGGCTGTTGCTCACGCTTGACTGGCTAGCCTGACAGCGCATAGTTGAGCAAACCGCTCGCTTGAAGAACCCTTATGCTCCGCAATATTCCCACCCATGTCATTGCTGGCCAGCTGGGGGCCGGCAAGACCACACTGATTCATCACCTGCTTCAGCAGAAGCCTGATCACGAACGCTGGGCCGTATTGGTCAACGAATTTGGGGCAGTAGGGCTGGATGCGGCACTTTTGTCCACAAGCCGGAACGGCATCGCGATAGCCGAAGTGGCAGGGGGCTGTTTGTGCTGTGTCAATGGCGTGCCGTTCCAGGTAGGCCTGGGCAGGCTTCTGCGCCAGTGCGAGCCGCACAGGCTGTTCATAGAACCATCCGGTCTGGGCCATCCCCTTCAATTGCTTGATCAATTGGCCCAGGCGCCTTGGCACGATGTGCTGACAGTTCAGCCATTGGTAGTCGTTGCTACACCCGCGTCTCTGTGTATTGGCAAGCAACTATCAACTGCCCAATCAGCGGCATTGGAAGCCTGTGAAACGCTAGTTATCAATAAATCCGAGGCTGTGGATAAAGATTTCAAGCTGTTGATAAATCAAGAATTTTTAGGCAAAAGGTTGATATGGACGACGCAGGGTCGGCTTCCTTTCAAATGCCTACCTGTTCATCAAAACGAGATTGTTGACAGCTCTAACACCAATATCGGGATTGTCGACAATCTGCCAAAGGCACCGCTGGCTCTTTGGACGAACCGGCGTGAGCCGATACGCCAGGTATTTCAAGGAGAGGATGGGTGGAGCATAGGCTGGCGCTGGCACCCCGCACAGCAGTTTTATCCACAGGCAGTAGATGAGCTGCTGAAGACGTTGGCGTGGCGACGTGCCAAGGGTGTTATCCACACTGCACAAGGAAGGCGCTCCTTCAATGCACTAGAAGGTGAGTTGGCACCTTGGCAGCCCAGTGAATGGGCAGCCGACAGTCGCCTGGAGTTGATTTTCGAAAGGCCTCAGCCTGTGGACGAGCTGCAAGCCCGCGTGCAGGAGTGCCTTATGCCTTGATCAGTTGTGCCAACGGTCATGTTGTTGGCGCCACTGCTGCATTTCGATCACATTGTCTGCGCGTGGGGGCGTCTTGATTTCGAAGGGGTAGGGTGCAAGCTCTATCTGCACGCTGTGCGCGCCGAACTGAGTCACGGTACCAGGGTGACGTTGCTCTCCCGTCACGGTAAATTCGAAGCCGTAAATGCGTGCCAGGCGCTTGTGACCGTTGGCATCACGCACGAAGGCAATACGTTTGAGCGCGACGGCGTCATCCAGCAACTGAAGGTCAAGCTTGGCGCAATGTTGTTTGACCCGTTCCAAGGCCTTCTCGCGCAGACCGTGGTTGTGCCACAGCCAAGCGCCTGCCGTGGCCATCACCATCAGGACAAACAGGTTCTCCAGGGTCAACATGTGCGTAGGCTCCAAACAGATCGATCCAGCTTAACTGCGTCCCTGGCCTGTCGTACAGGTGGCAATCACGTTCATACTGCGCGTTGCATGATTCTTGAACAGCTTTGGAAATGACTCGCATGAAACGCACCCCGCACCTGCTCGCCATCCAGTCCCATGTGGTGTTCGGCCATGCCGGCAACAGCGCTGCGGTATTTCCCATGCAGCGTGTCGGCATCAATGTGTGGCCGCTCAACACGGTGCAATTCTCCAATCACACTCAGTATGGCCAGTGGAGCGGAGACGTGCTTGCTCCAACGCAAATTCCTGCGTTGGTGGAAGGCATTTCCAACATCGGTGAGCTGGGGGAGTGTGATGCCGTGCTCTCAGGCTACCTCGGCAGTGCCGAACAGGGGCGCGCGATTTTGGAAGGCGTGGCGCGAATTAAGGCCGTCAACCCGCGGGCCTTGTACCTGTGCGATCCGGTCATGGGCCACCCTGAGAAAGGGTGCATCGTATCGCCGCAGGTCAGCCAGTTTCTGTTGGAGCAAGCGATCACCAAGGCTGACATTCTGTGCCCCAACCAGCTGGAGCTAGACAGCTTCTGTGGCCGGCGCGCCGCATCACTGGAGGATTGCGTAGGCATGGCGCGCAGTCTTTTGCTCAAAGGGCCCAAGGTTGTGCTGGTCAAGCATCTGGCTTACCCAGGACGCGCAGAGGACCAGTTCGAGATGCTGTTGGTGACTGCCGAACACAGCTGGCACCTGCGCCGCCCACTGCTGGCCTTCCCGAAGCAACCGGTGGGCGTGGGTGACCTGACTTCCGGTCTGTTCATGGCGCGGGTACTGCTTGGCGACAGCTGGGAGCAGGCATTCGAGTTTGCAGCCTCCGCCGTACACGAAGTACTGCTGGAAACTCAAGCCTGCGCCAGTTACGAGCTACAGCTGATACGTGCCCAGGACCGCATAGCCCACCCGCGCGTGCGTTTTGAAGCGAGGCTGTTGAGCGCTTAGACGCCGTCGGTTTTCAGGTTCTGGTAGCGTTTTTCCAGTTCCTGGCGAATCTGCCGTCGCTGCTGGCCTTGCAGGAATCGGCGTTTCTCCTCGCTACTCTGCGGTTGGCGCGGCGGGACCGAGACTGGCCGTCGATTATCGTCCACGGCCACCATGGTGAAAAAGCAGCTGTTGGAATGGCGCACCGAGCGTTCACGAATGTTCTCGGTAACAACCTTGATACCGACCTCCATGGAGGTATTGCCGGTGTAGTTCACCGACGCCAGGAAAGTTACCAACTCGCCCACATGCACCGGCTCGCGAAAGATGACCTGGTCGACTGACAGCGTGACTACATAGGAGCCTGCATAGCGGCTGGCACACGCATACGCGACTTCGTCGAGGTACTTGAGCAGCGTGCCGCCATGTACGTTGCCAGAGAAATTCGCCATGTCGGGTGTCATCAAGACGGTCATGCTCAGTTGGGCGTTTCCAGGTTCCATAAAATGCTCACGGTAAGATTGCGCGCAATCGCGCCAAAGGCTAGCAGGGGCTCTGTTCTGATGAGGCGGCAGCCTGCGTTTAACGGGACGCTCCCATGCTTTGAGGCGTCACGCTGTTTACGCCAGTGACGGCCTTATAGCAGCCGATCTGTTTCATCATATTGCATCGACGGTTCATGGGAAGACGCGATGTTACTCTGAGTACGCCCATGCAACATGGGCAGTCTTTCAATGAATACAGTGTGTACTCGCTGCTTGCTTGGCCCGCCTCGGCGCAGGCGCGGTCTGCCTGGTAGAACAGCCCAAGACGAGAGAAGGAGAATCACGTCATGCATGCCATCAGCTTCATTCAGGACCTGGCGGTCATCATGCTGGTTGCAGGCGTGGTCACCATTGTTTTTCATCGTCTCAAGCAGCCAGTGGTCCTCGGCTATATCGTCGCCGGTTTCATCATAGGCCCTCACACGCCCCCCTTCGGTCTCATTCACGACGAAGACACCATCAAAACCCTCGCCGAGCTCGGCGTGATCTTCCTGATGTTTTGCCTAGGCCTTGAGTTCAGTCTGCGTAAGCTGTTCAAAGTGGGCGCCACGGCCTTCATAGCCGCCTTTCTGGAAATTGTGCTGATGATCTGGATCGGCTTCGAGATAGGGCGTTGGTTCGGCTGGAACACCATGGACTCCTTGTTTCTGGGCGCCATTCTCGCCATTTCCTCGACCACGATCATCGTCAAGGCTCTCAATGACCTGAAGATGAAGAACGAACGGTTTGCACAGCTGATATTCGGCGTGTTGATTGTCGAAGACATACTGGGTATCGGCATCATCGCATTGCTTTCGGGTATCGCCGTCAGCGGCACCGTCAGTTCGGGAGAGGTATTTTCAACCGTCGGCAAGCTGTCGCTGTTCATGATTGTTGCCTTGGTGATTGGCATTCTGTTGGTACCGCGCGTACTGGCTTATGTGGCCAAGTTCGAAAGCAACGAGATGCTGCTGATCACAGTGCTGGGTCTGTGCTTCGGTTTTTGCCTGCTGGTCGTGAAACTCGAATACAGCATGGTCCTGGGGGCCTTCCTGATTGGTGCCATCATGGCCGAGTCGCGGCAGTTGCTGAAGATCGAGCGTTTGATCGAACCCGTCAGGGACTTGTTCAGCGCTATATTCTTCGTCGCGATCGGTTTGATGATTGATCCGCAGGTATTGGTCGACTACGCCTGGCCGATTTTGGTCATCACCTTGGCCGTTGTATTGGGCAAGATGCTGTCCTGTGGAATGGGCGCTTTCATCGCTGGCAACGACGGGCGCACGTCGTTGCGGGTAGGTATGGGCCTGTCTCAGATTGGCGAGTTTTCCTTCATCATTGCGGCCTTGGGGATGACCCTGCAGGTGACCAGCGACTTTCTCTACCCGGTGGCAGTCGCCGTCTCGGCCATCACCACGCTACTGACGCCCTATCTGATTCGCGCCGCTGATCCGCTGTCGATAAAACTGGGCAACGTAGTGCCTGGGCGGCTGGCTCGTGTGCTGTCCTTGTACGGGGAATGGCTGCGCAATATCCAACCCCAGGGCCAGAGTGCCATGGTAGCGGCGATGATACGGCGCATACTGTTGCAGGTAGGTGTAAACCTGGCATTGGTCATCGCCATATTCTTCAGCGGCGGTTACTTCGCAGGGCGGCTTGGCACTTGGCTCAGTCAGTGGGTGAGCGATGTGAGCCAGCAGAAGGCGGTGATCTGGGGGGCTGCGCTACTGCTCTCGCTACCATTTCTGATCGCGGCTTACCGCAAACTCAAGGCCCTATCGATGCTGCTGGCTGAGATGGGCGTCAAACCGGAAATGGCCGGGCGCCATACTCAGCGCGTACGGCGCGTGATTGCAGAAGTCATTCCGCTGATTTCGCTGCTGGTGATCTTTTTGCTGCTGTCGGCGTTGTCGGCGAGCATTCTTCCCACTAATGAACTGCTGCTGATCATTGCCATAGTGGCAGCGGTGGTGGTCGCCTTGCTGTGGCGTTGGTTCATCCGGGTGCATACACGCATGCAGATTGCGTTGCTGGAAACGCTGGAGAACAACCGGGACAACGGCCACTGACCCTGTGGCGAACGCTGCAGGCGGGCCGTGCTCACGGCCCGCAAGGTCCTTAGACCGAGGTGAGGGTGAGCCTGATCAGCTCTCTAGCCAGACGTCCCGTGCCCAATGCCAAACCGATTCCCAGCTGTCCTCACCGACAAGTTCCTCATCGGCATCCCACAGCACCACGGTGCCATCTTCCTCGACGCAATAGTAGTTGTCGCCGTCCTGGCACAGCGGAATCAGTTCCCGAGGCACCCCGGCGTCCCAGGCATTTGCTGCAACGTCCGGAAGGTAGGTGTGCGACTGCGGGTCAGTCACTGTGACAGGTTCCAGCGAGCCATAGACGACGTCGCTGACGTTCAGCAGAAATTCCTTGAACACGAACGGAATGTTGATGAACAGCTGCTCTTCGATTTCAACCAACTGATCCTCGTCTGGAAGCTCAAGGGGGACCGGTACTGGCTCGTTGGCTTCACGGAGTTGTTCGATCACTTCTTCCACGATTCACTTCCTCTGACCTAGATGACAACGCTGCGGGTTATACCCTAGTAGTGCGCTATGGCAAAAGCAAAAACCCCGGGGAGGCCCGGAACACTGTTCACTTGTAATCGTTGGGCCGCAGGGCAGCGCCAAGTGAGCAGCATCACGGGGCAAACCCGAGGTTTTTTTTGGACAGCAGGACAGGGTTAACTGTTTTGAAGAATACTTGCGGCGAGCCAGAATTGTTGGGGCCGCGAAGCGGCCCCACGTAACAACTGCTTTGAATAGCAGAGCTGGATTACCCGTTCTGACGGATACCCGCGACCAGCCAAGGCTGGTTCTCGCCCTTGGCGCGTACCATGTGCCAGCTCTCGCTGAACTGTTCACCTTGGTCGAAGCGCGAGTTCTTCGATACGCCACGGAAGGTGAGGGTAGCGTCAGTACGGTCGTCACGCTCATCCACGCCGTCCAGCTGTACATCAAGGTTGTCGATGTAAGTGGACTGGAAGCCATCACCCAGCTCGGCACGCTCGCGCTTAAGGAACTCGAGCATCTGCGGGGTCACGAACTCGGCGATCTTGTCCATTTCATTGGCGTCCCAGTGCTGCTGCAGCGACTGGAAGTGGTTACGGGCAGCTGCCAGGAAGCTTTGTTCGTTGAACCAGGCTGGCGCGTTGATGACAGGCGATGGCGCTGCCGCCGGTGCAGCCGAACCGCCGAAGATGTTTGGCTGTGCGGCCTGACCATGCACTTCACGTTGCATGGGGGCATTGCCAGGCATGGCCATGTGCGGCTGCTGCTGACGTCGCCGTGCGGCGATGAAGCGGAACACCAGGAAGGCGATGAGCGCGATGATCAGGAAGTCCATGATCTGGAAGCCTTCGAAGCCGTCACCCATGAACATGGATGCCAGCAGACCACCGGCGGCCAAGCCCGCCAGGGGGCCCAGCCAGCGCGAAGCACCACTGGCGGCGGCCGGTGCGCGGCCAGGAGCGGTCGGCGCGGCGGCAGGCGTGTTCGGCGTAGCTTGACGGGTCTGGTGAATAGGCGCGGAGCCAGCGCTCTTGCCGCCGCCAAATCGCTTGGCGTTGGCGTCCAGGCTCAGCGTCAGGCCGACGCAGAGCGCCAGTGCGATGCTAAGAAAACGTTGCATAAATGGGATATCCCCTGTTGTGGATTGCACGCGCGTCATGGTGCACATGTTCCAAGGCATATGACCAGCGACATAATGTTTCGAGCTTTTGCTTGATATGACTTATTTGAGCAGGCAACGACGCAGGCGTTCCTACTTGAGTTCGCCCCTGGACTGACGGCCTGTCCTCAGATTGCTTCAAGCTTGGCGTAGCCCACCATCAACCATTTGCTGCCTTCGGCAAAGTTGACCTGTACACGAGCCTGGGCCCCGGAGCCTTCGAAGTTCAGGATGACCCCTTCACCGAAAACGGAGTGCTGCACGCGCTGGCCGAGGTTGAATGCGGTTTCGGGGATATCCGCATTGGCAAACAGGTGGCTGTTGAGGGCTGTCTTCGGAGTGCCGAACGGGCGGCTGACACTGTTCGACAAACGTACTTCCTGCACCAGACCAGCCGGAATCTCGCGTACGAAGCGAGACACCTTGTTGTAGGTCTCACTACCGTAGAGCCGTCTTGTCTCGGCATACGTCATGACCAACTGACGCATGGCGCGGGTAATGCCCACGTAGGCCAGGCGGCGTTCTTCCTCAAGACGACCTGGCTCCTCCAGGCTCATCTTGTGCGGGAACAGTCCTTCCTCCATGCCCACCAGGAACACGTAGGGGAACTCCAGACCTTTGGCACTGTGCAAGGTCATCAGCTGCACACTGTCCTCGTGCTCGTCAGCTTGCGTGTCGCCGGCTTCGAGCGAGGCGTGACCAAGGAAGGCGGACAGTGGGGAGAGGTCGGCGTCCTCTTCGGTCGATTCGAAGTTGCGCGCTGCGCTAACCAGTTCCTCAAGGTTTTCCACCCGTGCCTGACCCTTTTCACCTTTTTCTTCCTGGTGATAGATGATCAGCCCGGACTGTTCGATGGTGGTCTGCGTCATGGTATGCAGCGGCATGTCTTCGACCTTGGCCGCAAGCCCGTCGATCAACTCGATGAACGCACCCAGCGCGCTGGCAGCCCGGCCCTTGAGCGCTTTTGCGGCGATGAGCTGGCACATCGCCTGCCACATCGAGACCTGGCTGTGACGTGCATGCTCGCGAATGGCCTCGACGGTTTTCTCGCCAATGCCGCGCGGCGGCACGTTGATCACGCGTTCCAGCGCCGCATCGTTGCCGCGGCCTTCAATCAGTCGCAGGTAGGCCATTGCATTCTTGATCTCTGCACGCTCGAAGAAGCGTTGGCCACCATAGATACGGTAGGGAATCCGCTCGCGCAGCAAGGCTTCCTCGAGCACCCGTGACTGGGCGTTCGAGCGATACAGAATAGCGATTTCGTCACGCGCGTTGCCTTGCTTGATCAGGCTTTCAATGGTCTCGACCACATAGCGTGCTTCGTCGTGTTCGTTGTAGGCGGCGTACAGCGTAATGGGTTCACCTTCACCCATGTCAGTCCACAATTCCTTGCCCAGGCGCCCGCTGTTATTGGCAATCAGGGCGTTGGCAGCCTTGAGGATGCCCCCGGTGGAGCGGTAGTTCTGCTCCAGGCGGATCAACTCGGCATCTGGGAAGTCGGCCGTGTACTGGTGGATGTTCTCGATCTTGGCGCCGCGCCAGCCGTAAATCGACTGATCGTCGTCCCCCACCGCCATCAGGCTGTCGCCACCACGGGCCAGCAGACGCAGCCAGGCGTACTGCACGGCGTTGGTATCCTGGAACTCATCGACCAGCACGTGACGGAAGCGGCGTTGGTAGTGGGCCAACAGGCCTGGGTGATCGCGCCACAAATCCAGGGCGCGCAGCAGCAACTCGGAAAAATCGATGACACCGGCGCGCTCGCAGGCCTGCTCGTACGCGGTGTAGACATCGCGCATGGTGGTCAGGAACAGGTCGCCGCCTGGCTGAATGTGCTGCGGGCGCAGGCCTTCGTCTTTCTGGCCGTTGATGAACCATTGGGCCTGGCGTGCCGGCCACTTCTGTTCGTCCAGCCCCAGCTCGCGCATCACCCGTTTTACCAGGCGCTGCTGATCGTCGCTGTCGAGAATCTGGAAGTTCTGCACCAGCCCCGCTTCCTGCCAGTGGGCACGCAACAGCCGATGCGCCAGACCGTGGAATGTCCCCACCCACATCCCTGCAGGGTTGATGCCCAACAATTGCTCGATCCGGTGGCGCATTTCAGCAGCAGCCTTGTTGGTGAAGGTCACCGACAGGATCGAGTGCGGGGATGCCTGCTCCACCTGGATCAGCCAGGCGATGCGATGCACCAGCACACGGGTTTTACCGGAACCGGCGCCAGCAAGCACCAGTTGACGCCCGACCGTAGCCGCTACAGCCTGGCGTTGGGCATCATTGAGGGAATTCAGCAGGAGGGAAAGGTCATCTGTGCTCATCTCGCCATTCTAGGGGGACGCTGAGCCAGGGGCAAACATCTACTGTATGAATATTCACCTTAGGCCCCTGCCGTTCATCGCGACAAGGGCGCCTGGGTCACACCAGGGCGCCATCTTTGGCGCACTGGCTGGCTACATCAGTCGAGCGCCTGGAGGTCTTCGATTGCGATGCGCAGGCTGCCATCTGCATGGATGATCTCCAGCATCTTGAAAACACACGGCCCTTCACGCAGGTATTCGACAGTCTTCTCGGTCAATACAGCATTGGCGATGACCCCAGTGTCCACCAGCTTGAGTTGCAGAACCTCCCAGCCGCCCCGGTGGCGAATTGCCGGCTCGACTAGTACCGGCTCGAACGCCGGACTTGGCACGGTGACGACACCGTGAACCCGGAAGGATTTCTGACCGCCTGCGGTCTGGTTGTAAGCAACGAAGTCTTTGAGTGTGCTCATGGGAGCCTCCTTGATGGTGAAAGTAGCGCATATGCGCATCGCTACTGTCTCCGTATCAAAGCTGGGCTACGATTGGGCAACGCTTCACCCGTGCCAGTTTCTGCCATGGCGGGCGAGCAGGCTGTTGGCCTGCTCAGGACCATTGCTCCCGGCAGGGTACGAGCGCGGAGTCTGGAAATGCGCTTCCCAGCCCTTGATGATGGGATCCACCCACGCCCAGGCGGCTTCGACCTCATCGCGTCGCATGAACAGGGTCGAGTCGCCTTCCAGCACGTCCAGCAACAAACGTTCGTAGGCTTCCCAGCGACGTGTCTTGCTGAAGACCTGGGCCAGGTTCAGGTCCAGGTCGACCGGCTCCAGGCGCATGCCCTTGCCGGGGATCTTGGTCATCATGCGCAGGCTGATGCGCTCGTCTGGCTGTAACTGAATCAACAGCTGGTTGACCTGGCCACCCTCGAACAGCGCATGCGGTACAGGTTTGAACTGGATGACGATCTGCGAGGAGCGCCGGGCCATGCGCTTGCCCGTGCGCAAGTAGAAGGGCACGCCAGCCCAGCGCCAGTTGTCGATGTGCACTTCGATGGCGACGAAGGTTTCGGTATCACTGTCGTTATCGACGTCCTTTTCAAAGTAATACGCGCCTACCTCCTGACCGCCGATATATCCGGCCCCGTACTGGCCACGAACAGTTTTCTCCTGGACGTCTTGTCCGGTAATCGGCTGAAGCGCTCGGAGAATTCGCACTTTCTCATCACGCACGGCCTCGGCTTCGAACTGCGCAGGCGGCTCCATGGCCACCAGGCAGAGCAGCTGGAGCAGATGGTTCTGCAGCATGTCGCGCATGGCCCCTGCTCGGTCGTAGTAGCCACCACGGTTCTCCACGCCCAAGGTCTCACCGACACTGATCTGCACGTGATCGACCTGCCCATTGCGCCACACCGGCTCAAGGAGTGCGTTGGCAAAGCGCAAGGCCATAAGGTTCTGGACGGCTTCCTTGCCCAAGTAGTGATCGATACGGAACACCTGCCGCTCTTCGAACACCGCTCCGATCGCTTCATTGATGGCAGTGGCCGACAACAAGGAGTGCCCGATCGGTTTCTCGAGCACAATACGCGCTTCGCTGTCGGCCAGCCCTGCGGTATGCAAATGGCTGGCAATGGGCGCGAACAGCGAAGGCGCGGTGGCGAGATAGAACACGCGCATCAAGCCCCCGGGCTCGCCCAGGTAGCGTGCCAGCCGAACGAAATCAGCACTCTGGGTCGCATCCATCGCGAAGTAGTCGACCCGGGCACAAAAGCGTCGCCAGATGTCTTCGTCAAAGTCGCGAAGAGCGATCTGTGCCCGGCAATGCCGCTCTGCAAGCTTGAGGTAGTCACTGCGCGGCAGAGGGCGCCGAGCCAGGGCGATTACCCGCACGGCAGGGTCGAGGCGATTGTCACGAAACAAGTGGTAGAGCGCGGGCAGCAACTTGTGCAGGGCCAGGTCGCCCGTGCCGCCAAAGACCAGAATGTCGCAAGGAATAGTCAAACCACCACGCTCCACGTTCGTTTAACTGGGCGGGTTGCCGTCCATGTAGTATAACTACAAGAAAGCTACAACCCGGCCAGCCGATCATAACCGAGTCCAGCCCGTGAATCTGTTGCAACATATCGCCCAATCGCGCCACCTGCTGCGCAAATCGGAACTGAAAGTGGCCGATCACGTGCTGCTGGACCCGGCCGCCGTCATGCACAGTTCGATGGCTGACCTGGCACATAGCGTCGGTATCAGTGAACCGACCATCGTTCGTTTCTGCAGGGCTATCGGGTGCTCGGGGTTTCAAGACCTGAAGTTGAAACTGGCGCAGAGCCTGGCCGCCGGGGCTAGTTTTGGTCAGTTTGCTATTCATGAAGACGACTCCGTCGCCGATTACAGCCTCAAGATCTTCGACACGACCCTGCATACCTTGATGGAGGTGCGTGAGCACCTTGACCCACAGGCGCTTCAGCAGGCCGTCAGCGCCATGGCGCAGGCGCAGCGTGTGGAGTTCTATGGTTTCGGCGCGTCCGGGGCCGTGGCAGCCGATGCCCAGCACAAGTTCTTCCGTTTGCTGCTCAGCGCGGCGGCGTACTCTGACCCGCACATGCAGGCGATGTCCGCCGTGACGCTCAAGCCTGGCGACGTAGCGGTGTGCATTTCGCAATCAGGCCGCTCGAAGGACTTGCTGATCACGGCCAACCTGGTCCGTGAAAGCGGCGCCAACCTGATCACGTTGTGCCCCAGCCAGACCCCGCTGGCCGAGCTGTCCACGGTCAACCTGGCCATCGACGTTCATGAAGACACCGAGATCTATACGCCTCTGACCTCGCGCATTGCTCACCTGGTGGTCATCGACGTGCTGGCCATGGGCGTTGCCATGGCGCGCGGTCCAAGCTTGGTCAATCACCTCAAGAGCGTCAAGCGCAGCCTGCGTAGCCTGCGACTGTCGCCCAAGTCGATCAAAGCCCATGACGACTGAAGCCTGCTTCGGTTCCACGGGACGGCGCCATCATCGTTCACGACGCTGTCATCATCGCGCCTTCAAACGGTAAAACCATCGGGTCATTCTGAGCCTTCCGCATCCTTCCCGGGAATCAGGCAATGGCTCGTGACCACGACGGCATCTACCAACCCAACGCCAAGGCTCGCAAACAGCAGGAAAAGGACCAGCGACGCATGGAGTACCGCCGCGCTATCGAAAGTTACTGTGACCAACGGCAACTCTTGCGTGATGTCGCTGATTATCCTGACTTCGAAGGGCTCACTGCCTGGCAGGCAGCAGCGACGACTGACCCGAAAAACGCTCGACCAATGCGCTGATCAATGACCGCTCGCTGCGTATGAAGGCCTGAAAGGCGAGTGCGACCGGCGATTGTCGCTTGGCCTTGGATTGAACCACGCACCAGCTGCGGTACAGCGGCAACTCCTCGACAGGCAGTTCTACCAGGTTTCCCGTGGCCAGCTCCATGTTCACGGCATGGCGGGTCAACAATGCGATACCCAACCCGGCTATCACGCATTCACGCTGGGCATCGGCCGAAGCCACTTCGAGGGTTTGGGTGAAATGCACGCGCTTTTCCTTGAAATACTCCTCGCAAGCCTTGCGGGTGCCTGAGCCTTGTTCGCGTATCAGCAGCGTATGGGGCTCGAGGTCTTGCAGGCGCAGCCGCGGCAGCCTACACAGGGCATGCTCAGGCGGTGCGACGGCAATGATCGGGTTGTTCAGGAACGGCAGGAAGTCCAGCCCCATGTCCTGCGGCACCATGGACATGATGATCAGGTCATCACGGTTATCGGACAGCCGCCTGATGGCCTGTGCCCGGTTGACTACGGTCAAGGTCAGGTTGACTTCCGGGTGCCGCCGCTTGAATGCCGCGAACAGATGCGGCACGAAATATTTGGCGCTGGACTCGATCGCCAGCTTCAACTGCCCTTGCAATGACCCTTGCATGTCCGACAACTGCATATCCAGGCTCTCCAGCCGCCCGAAGATGTCGTGACTGGCACGTTGCAGCGCTTCGGCGGCTTCCGTGAGGTACAACTTCTTGCCCACGTATTCGAACAACGGCTGGCCAATCAGCTCTTCGAGTTGACGGATCTGTAGACTAACGGCGGGTTGCGTGAGCGCCATCTCTTCGGCCGCGCGGCTATATGAGCGAAGATCACACACCTCATTGAAGACCTGCAATTGACGCAATGTCATACGCATCAAGGACTTACGCATTTTGTTCGACTCGTCGGCAATACCTTGTAACTTCACTATAAGCTTTTGCTAATACTGCCCCTAACAAATATTGATTTTTGTTTATCGACCTACAGCGCTAGGGTGAATCTGCGACTGGCCAAACAACAACAGGCCACGCGCCGACCGGTAGAACCGTGTCGACTGTTCATACGGCTTTGGGAAGAATCCAGTGATAAAAAAAATCCTGATCGCCAACCGAGGTGAAATTGCAGTTCGGATCGTGCGCGCTTGCGCCGAAATGGGCATCCGCTCGGTAGCGATCTTTTCCGACGCCGACCGGCATGCGCTGCATGTGAAGCGTGCAGACGAAGCCTACAGCATTGGCGCAGAGCCACTGGCCGGGTATTTGAATCCTCGCAAGTTGGTGAACCTGGCAGTGGAAACGGGCTGCGATGCCTTGCACCCTGGCTATGGCTTTCTCTCGGAAAATGCGGAGTTGGCCGAGATCTGCGCCGAGCGCGGGGTCAAGTTCATCGGGCCTGCTGCCGACGTCATTCGCCGCATGGGCGACAAGACCGAAGCGCGTCGCACCATGATCGCCGCGGGCGTTCCGGTCACCCCAGGCACAGAGGGCAACGTCGCCGACATTCACGAGGCGCTCAGTGAAGGCGATCGTATTGGTTACCCAGTAATGCTCAAGGCGACGTCGGGTGGTGGCGGCCGTGGTATTCGCCGCTGCAACAGTCGCGAAGAGTTGGAGCAGAACTTCCCGCGCGTGATTTCCGAGGCCACCAAGGCATTCGGTTCGGCAGAAGTGTTCCTGGAAAAGTGCATCGTCAACCCCAAGCATATCGAGGCGCAGATTCTCGGCGACAGCTTCGGCAATGTCGTGCACTTGTTTGAGCGCGACTGCTCCATCCAACGCCGTAACCAGAAGCTCATCGAAATTGCACCGAGCCCGCAACTTACCCCAGAGCAACGCGCGTACATCGGCGACTTGGCAGTACGTGCAGCCAAGGCGGTGGGCTACGAGAACGCCGGTACCGTTGAGTTTCTGCTGGCCGATGGCGAAGTGTATTTCATGGAAATGAACACACGCGTGCAGGTCGAGCACACCATCACCGAGGAAATTACCGGTATCGATATCGTGCGTGAGCAGATCCGCATCGCATCGGGCCTGCCCCTGTCGGTGAAGCAGGAAGATATCCAGCACCGTGGTTACGCCCTGCAGTTTCGCATCAATGCCGAAGACCCGAAGAACAACTTCCTGCCCAGCTTTGGCAAGATCACTCGTTATTACGCGCCAGGTGGCCCCGGTGTGCGTACCGATACCGCCATTTACACCGGCTACACCATTCCACCGTTCTACGACTCGATGTGCCTGAAGCTGGTGGTGTGGGCATTGACGTGGGAAGAGGCCATGGATCGCGGCCTGCGGGCCTTGGATGACATGCGTGTACAAGGGGTCAAGACCACTGCGGCGTATTACCAGGAAATCCTGCTTAACCCGGAATTTCGTAGCGGTCAGTTCAATACCAGCTTCGTTGAGACCCACCCGGAACTGACCAACTATTCGATCAAGCGCAAACCCGAAGAGCTGGCCCTGGCCATCGCTGCCGCCATCGCCGCCCACGCAGGCATTTGAATACAGCAGCAAGCTGCCAAACCCAGATTGCCAGCCAGCGCCAACGCGTCTGTGCAGGCCGGCTGAGGCGTGAAGCTTGCCGCGACGAGGAGATAACAATGTCCAAGAAGATTCACGTAACCGATACGATCCTGCGCGACGCCCACCAGTCTCTGCTGGCCACCCGTATGCGCACCGAAGACATGCTGCCGATCTGCGAGAAACTCGACAAGGTCGGTTATTGGTCGCTGGAAGTCTGGGGGGGCGCCACCTTCGATGCCTGCGTGCGCTTTCTGAAGGAAGACCCGTGGGAGCGCCTGCGCAAACTGCGTGCAGCACTGCCCAACACGCGCCTGCAAATGCTGCTGCGCGGCCAGAACCTGCTGGGTTACCGTCACTACAGCGACGATGTGGTCAGGGCATTCGTCGCCAAGGCCGCCGTCAATGGCATCGACGTATTCCGCATCTTCGACGCCATGAACGATGTGCGTAACCTGCGTGTGGCCATCGAGGCGGTCAAAGCCTCGGGCAAGCACGCCCAGGGGACCATCGCCTACACCACCAGCCCGGTGCACACCATCGAGGCGTTCGTGAACCAGGCCAAGCAAATGGAGGCCATGGGTTGCGACTCGATCGCCATCAAGGACATGGCCGGCCTGTTGACCCCGTTTGCCACGGGCGAGTTGGTCAAGGCGCTCAAAGCCGAGCAATCGCTGCCTGTCTTCATTCACTCGCACGACACCGCCGGCCTGGCCGCCATGTGTCAGCTCAAGGCTGTGGAAAACGGCGCCGACCACATCGATACCGCCATCTCCAGCTTCGCCTGGGGCACCAGCCACCCGGGTACCGAGTCGATGGTTGCTGCGCTCAAGGGTAGCGAGTTCGACACCGGCCTGGACCTGGAACTGCTGCAGGAAATCGGCTTGTACTTCTACGCCGTGCGCAAGAAGTACCACCAGTTCGAAAGCGAGTTCACCGCCGTGGATACCCGCGTGCAGGTCAACCAGGTGCCGGGTGGCATGATTTCCAACTTGGCCAACCAGCTGAAAGAGCAGGGCGCGCTCAACCGCATGAACGAAGTGCTGGCAGAGATCCCGCGTGTGCGTGAAGACCTCGGCTTCCCGCCGCTGGTGACGCCGACCTCGCAAATCGTTGGCACCCAGGCGTTCTTCAACGTGCTGGCCGGCGAGCGCTACAAGACCATCACCAACGAAGTGAAGCTGTACCTGCAAGGCGGTTACGGTAAAGCCCCTGGCGTGGTCAACGAGCAGCTGCGCCGCCAGGCGATCGGCAGCGAAGAAGTGATCGACGTGCGCCCGGCCGACCTGCTCAAGCCAGAGATGACCAAGCTGCGTGCCGACATCGGTGCCTTGGCCCGTTGCGAAGAGGACGTGCTGACCTTTGCCATGTTCCCGGACATTGGTCGCAAGTTCCTCGAAGAACGCGAAGCCGGCACCCTTACCCCGGAAGCGTTGTTGCCAATTCCGGAGGCTGGCGCCGTTTCTGCGCCAGGCGGTGAAGGCGTCCCGACCGAGTTCGTCATCGACGTGCACGGTGAAACCTACCGCGTCGACATCACTGGCGTTGGTGTGAAAGCCGAAGGCAAGCGCCACTTCTACCTGTCGATCGACGGCATGCCGGAAGAAGTGGTGTTCGAACCCCTTAACGAGTTCGTTGGCGGCGGCGGCAGCAAGCGCAAGCAGGCTAGCGAGCCGGGTCACGTGAGTACCAACATGCCCGGCAACATTGTCGATGTGCTGGTCAAGGAGGGTGACATGGTCAAGGCCGGCCAGGCCGTGCTGATCACCGAAGCCATGAAGATGGAGACAGAAGTGCAGGCGGCCATAGCCGGCAAGGTCGTGGCAATCCACGTGGCCAAGGGCGACCGTGTCACGCCGGGTGAGATCCTGATCGAGATCGAGGGCTGAGTAGACCCTAATCTATAAGCGGTTTACCTCGGGGGAGCGGATGCTCCCCTTTTTCTTTGCTGGATTCACCGGCCTCTTCGCGGGTAACCCGCTCCCATAGGATCGCCGCAGGTTCCGACATCGAGTTAATCCTGTGGAAGCTGGCTTGCCGGCGATAGGGCCGGTGAAGCCAGCGCAAAAATCAGTCTTTGCGGCAAGCCTCGAGGGTTTCTACTTGGCCCTCTGGCTGTTGATTCTCATCACTCAACCACCGCTCAAACCCGGTAGCCACCTGCGGCCACTCATCATCGGTAATCGAATACCAGGCCGTATCGCGGTTGTGGTCCTTCACCACCAAGTGCTTGCGGAACACCCCTTCGAAGGTGAAACCAAAGCGCTCTGCCGCGCGCTTGGAGCGGGCGTTGGCGTTGTTGCACTTCCACTCCAGCCGGCGGTTGCCCAGTTCGAAGCTCAGCTTACCCAGCAGGTACACCGCCTCGGTGCCCTTAGGGGTGCGCTGCATGGCGGCGCCGAAGGCGATGTGGCCGATTTCGATCCGGCCGTGGTCGGGCACAATCGACATCAGGCTGAGAATGCCCTGAGCCTGGCCGGTGGTACGGTCGATGACGGTGTAGAACAGCGGGTCGCGGCCTGCGGCGTTGCCGTCCAGCCAGCGGTCGAAGGCGGCACGCTCGGTGAACGGGCCATAAGGCAGGTAGTCCCATAGCACCGGGTCGGCGGTTGGGCCCTGCAGCACTTCCCAGAGGTCGTCGCCATGGCGCGCAGGGTGGAGCTTTTCCAGGCGGATGAAGCGGCCCTCGATGGGCTCGGCCTGGGGCGTTGCGGCGGGTTTCCAGTTCAATGCGTCTGTCATGTTCAGCCTACAAGCCTTTGCGAAATTGGATAAAGCCCGAGCGCTCGGCAACCTGCTGATACAGGCTGACGGCGGTGGCGTTGGTTTCGTGGGTCAGCCAGTGCACCTTAATGCAGTTATCGCCCTTGGCTGTGGTGTAGACGTGCTCGATCAGCTGGCGACCAACGCCCAGACCACGCTGCGCGCTGTCGACGTACAGGTCCTGTAGGTAGCAGGAGTTCTCGATGCTCCAGTTGGAACGATGGTAGATGAAGTTGACCATCCCCACCGCCTTGCCATCCACCCAGGCCAGTGCCGAATGGGTCGGCTCACTCGGGTCGAGCAGGCGCTGCCAGGTGCTCAGGCTGACGTCATCTGCCAACTCGGTTTCGTAGAAGTGCAGGTAGGCTTGCCACAGGGCGTGCCAGGCGGCGTGATCTTGAGCGGTGACAGGGCGCAGGGTAACGCTGGGCATGGGCTATTCCTTCAAAGCTGGCGCATGTGCGCTGCGAGTTGGTTATCCAGTTGATCGGGGCTGGCGGTCAGGCCTTCGCGCACGCCGGCGATGTCTTGTTTGGAGCGGTTCTGGCTGAGCTTGCGCGCACCTTGCAGGCGGGCGATGGGCAGGCGGATACCGACGATGGCGCGGAGCATGCCGTCGAGGTAGTCAGCCGGGGCGTCGGTGACGCTCCATGGCTCGTTGCGGCCTTGTTCGTGGCGCTCGGTCAGGCGGCTGACGATAGTCAGCAACGCTGCTGGGTCTTGGATTATCTCGGCCGGACCATAAGCGTGTACTGCCAGGTAGTTCCAGGTCGGCACGACCTTGGGGTTATCGGCTTTGCTTGGGTAGTACCCGGGGCTGACATAGGCATCGGCGCCGGGGAAGACCAGCAGGGCTTCGCCACCTTGTGCCAGGTCCTCCCATTGGCGGTTGGCCCGTGCCAGGTGCGCATAGACGGTCCCTAGCTTGCCTTCGCCGGTATCGACCAGCACCGGCAGGTGTGTGGCCAACAAGCCTTGTTCTCCTTGGCTGACCAGCACGGCCAGGCGGGTATCGAGCATATGCTGATGCAGGCGGCCGAGGTCGTCTTCCTGGTGAGGTTTGCTGTTGTACATGCTCGGTTTCCTTGTGCAATGGTGCCATCCTAAGCAGGCTATTGGTTCTGGGTAAGAGCCATTACTGCCTGTTTTGATAGGTCCAATACCATGAGCGATAGCCCCCTCGTTTTGCCTTTCGACCCTTCCGGAATTGCCTTGGATCACCGCCGCGGGCTTAGCCAGCAGCTGTACCAGGCGCTGCGAGCGCGGGTGCTGGATGGGCGCCTGAGCAGCGGAACCCGGTTGCCGGCCACCCGTGAGTTGGCCACCATGCTGGGGTTATCACGCAACAGCGTGGTGCGGGCCTATGACCAGTTGTACGCCGAGGGCTACATCGAAAGCCGGGTGGGTGATGGCACTTACGTGAGTCGGCTACCAAAACTATCCACACAAGTATCCACAGGGTTATCCCATGGGTTATCAACAGACTTATCCACATTTCCTGTAAATGATACTGAGGATTTATCCAGCAACCGGCGTTTCAGTGACGCTTTGCAGCGACTGAAAACCAACTACTTGCCGCCGCCAAGAAGCGGTCAGCCCCGTGCTTTTCGCGTCGGTATTCCCGCATTCGACCTGTTCCCGTTTGACGTCTGGGCCAAGCTGCAGGCGGGTTTCTGGCGTCATCCGAGCCCCGCTCAACTGGGTTATGGCGATCCGGCGGGCGAGCCGATGCTGCGCGAACTCATCGCTGCCTACTTGCGACGCTCGCGTGGGCTGAGTTGCATGGCTGAACAAATTGTGATCACCAGTGGTGCACAACAGGCCATCAGCCTTTGTGCACAGTTGCTGCTGCAACCAGGCGACGGTGTGGCTGTGGAAAACCCGGGCTATCGGGCAGCCGGTCATGCCTTCGTACTGGCGGGTGGCCGGGTGCGTGGTGTAGCGGTGGATGAAGAGGGGATGGATTGCACTCGGCTAGCGCAATTGGAGGATTGCCGGCTGGCCTACGTGACGCCTGCTCATCAGTACCCGACCGGGGTGACCATGAGCCTGGCGCGTCGCCTGTCACTCCTGGCCTGGGCCGAGCGTAACGACGCCTGGATTATCGAGGACGACTATGACGGTGAGTACCGATACCGTGGCGCGCCCTTGGCCCCGCTTGCAGCGCTCGACCCGCACGGGCGGGTGCTGTATGTCGGCACCTTCGGCAAAATCGCCTTCCCGGCGCTGCGCCTGGGTTACCTGGTGCTGCCGCCGCCGCTGGCCCAAGCGTTCAGCCAGGGCAAGGCGTTGGCGGTGCGGCATTCTGAGGTCAGCAGCCAATGCGTGATGGCCGAGTTCATGGCCCGTGGGCACTTTCAGCGGCATATCCGGCGCATGCGCAAGGCGGCGTTGAGCCGGCGCAATGTGCTCAAGGCCGGCTGGCCTATGGATATTCCCGGGTTGGGTGCCATGCCGGCAGTGGCGGCCGGGCTGCATGTGAAGGTAGATGTGGATAACTTTGCGCGTGAGCAGGAACTGGTAGCCAAGGCTGAAGCGGTGGGCGTAGAGGTGACGGCGCTGAGCAGTTTCTGGTTGGCGGACAGCGAGGTGCCTGTGGATAAGCGGGCAGGGCTGGTGCTGGGGTTTGCAGCGGTGCCGGAAGGGGAAATTGCCGATGCCTTGATGAAACTGCGCAAGGCTTGGCGGCCACTTCGCGGTTAAACCCGCTCCAACAGGATCTGCACAGCACTTAAGGTCAGCGCTGTACCTGTGGGAGCGGGTTTACCCGCGAAGCAGGCGACTCAGGTCCCGGACTTGATTCTGGTCCATGCGCGGGTCCGCGCACGCTCCGCATCTCGCGCCAATGGCTTGAGGGTGTACAGCTTGGTCATTGCCTCTGCCGTCGGGTACAGGTTGGGGTTGTTGCGAATCGCTGGGTTCACCTTGTCGGTCGCATCCTTGTTCGGGTTGGGGTACCCGACAAAGTCGCTGATCGGCGCAATCACCTCCGGCCGCAGGAGGTAATTGATGAACTTATAGGCGTCTTCCGGGTTGGCCGCGTTTTTCGGTATCGCCAGCATGTCGAACCAGATCGGTGCGCCTTCCTTGGGCAGGCGCATGTCCACCACGACACCGTTGTTGGCCTCGCGGGCACGGTTGGCAGCCTGCGAGAAGCTGCCGCTGTAGCCCACGGCGACGCAGATATCGCCATTGGCGATGTCTGCCATATACTTCGACGAGTGGAAGTAGGTGATATACGGGCGAATCTTCAGCATCAGCGCCTCGGCCTTCTTGTAGTCGGCCGGTTTGTCACTATTGGGTGGCAAGCCCAGGTGCTGCAGGGCCAGCGGCAGAATCTCCGACGGCGAGTCGAGCAGGGCGACGCCACATTGCTTGAGCTTGGCAATGTTCTCTTCCTTGAAGATCAGGTCCCAGCTGTCCACCGGCGCATTGTCGCCGAGCGCAGCCTTGACCTTGGCCGGGTTGAAGCCGATCAGTATGGTGCCGTACATGTACGGCACGGCAAACTTGTTACCTGGGTCGTTGGCCTCGATCAGCTTCATCAGGGCCGGGTCCAGGTGTTGCCAGTTCGGCAGCCTGCTGCGATCGAGCGACTGGAACACGCCGGCCTCGATCTGCTTGGCCAGAAACACGTTGGATGGCACCACCACATCGTAACCAGAGTTGCCGGTCAGCAACTTGGCTTCCAGCGCTTCATTGGTATCGAAGATGTCATACACCAGCTTCACACCGCTGTCCTTTTGGAAGTCAGTCAGCGTCTGCGGGGTGATGTAATCGAACCAGTTGTACACGCGCAGCGTGCGCTGTTCGGCCTGGGCGTGCAGGGTACCTGCGCACAGTACTGCAGCAACGAGAGGGGCGAGTAGCTGTTTGAGGGTGGCCATTATCGAGCTCCGGGTTGTGCGCGTTGGAAGCCTTCGAGCACGTTGACGGCGTTGATGCCGATTTCTTCCACGGCATAGCCACCTTCCATCACGAACAGGGTGGGCTTGCCGAGCTGCGCGATGCGCTTGCCCATCTCCAGGTAATCAGGACTGTCGAGCTTGAACTGGGAGATCGGATCGTCCTTGAATGTGTCCACCCCCAGCGATACCACCACTACCTCCGGCTCATACGCGGCGATGCGCTCGCAAGCGTCTTCCAGAGCTGCTCGCCAGGTCGACCAGTCACTGCCTGCCGGTAGCGGATAATTCACGTTGCAGCCCTCGCCGGCACCGGCTCCGGTTTCGTCGGCATAGCCCAGGAAGAAGGGGAACTCATCCTGAGGATCACCATGAATGGAGGCGAAGAAAACATCGGCGCGGCTATAGAAAATGTCCTGGGTACCATTGCCGTGGTGGTAGTCCACGTCGAGGATGGCCACCTTTGCTCGCCCTTGGTCGAGGAAGGCCTGGGCAGCGATGGCTGCATTGTTCAGGTAGCAGTAGCCCCCCATGACGTCGCCTGCCGCGTGGTGCCCCGGTGGACGACACAATGCGAACGCGGCGTGGGCACC
This sequence comes from Pseudomonas sp. xss_4, assembly GCF_043104125.1. NCBI lineage: Bacteria > Pseudomonadati > Pseudomonadota > Gammaproteobacteria > Pseudomonadales > Pseudomonadaceae > Pseudomonas > Pseudomonas sp. xss_4. The sequence continues at coordinate 68,620 of NZ_JBICKJ010000048.1, read as the reverse complement.
CTGCTCGATGGCCGCTTGCGCCGTGAGCGCGACCTGGGCTGCGCTGTAGGCGGCCTGCCAGGTGCCTGCCGTGATGGGCGCCCCTGCATCGAAACTGTAGTAACCCAGCTCACCGTGCAACCCGGTGGGCTTGACCGCCCGCAACGTGCGAGCAGGCCAGGTATAGGGAAGCAGATCGCCCTCCTGGCCCATGGCTGCCCAGCGCGCCCAGGCACCTTCGAAGAAGTCGAGGTAGTCGGCACTGTGTACGCGCAGCAACGGCGCACGGCCAAAATCGTCAGGGCCTCTGACCTCACCCAGCTCGCGTTTGCGTACCTGGGCCAGGACGTGATCGGCACGCGAGGGCATTTCGAAGCAAGGCATGAGCTTGCCGTCGATCAGCTCGCAGCGGCCATGGTGCAGACGGTGATCATCGGAATAGATCGTCAGCATTGTTGTTCTCCGGTGGGTACTGGCGTGCATCCATTGTCACGAACGGGGCCGCTTAGCGAGAACGTCCGAATCGGCCAAAAGAGGATAGATATGGCCAACGTCGACCACCTTCATCTTCGCGGCAGTTTCCCTGGGCCTAGCAGCAGGGTCAGCCACGAAACCGAGTCGGCGCCACGCCACTCCAGCGCACAAAGGCATGACGGAAACTGGCCGTCTCGCTGTACCCAAGCGTTTCGGCAATGCGGTGGATCGGCATGTGCCCGTCGGCGAGCAGTTCCTTGGCCCGTTCGAACTTCAACTCATCGAGCAATTGCTGATAGCTGCTGCCCAGCGCCTGCAAATGACGGCGAAGCGTACGGGACGAGCAGTTCATCTGCCGTGCCAGGCCCTCCAGGCCCGGCGCCGCTTCCAGTTGATTGACAAGCAGTTGGCGGACGCGCCCCAGCCATGCCTGCCGGCCGGTGAACTCGAGGTTCAGGCGTCGGCATCGCTCTTTCATGGCCTTGTGGGTGATCGGGTCGGCCAGGGGAAGTGGCGCGTCTAGCCAGTGCCGCTCGAAGGCAAAGGCATTGTCATGGGAGGCGAAGGTGGTCGGGCACTGGAACATGCGCCTGTAGCACGCGTGGTAATCCGGGCGCAGGTGCTCGAAGCGAGCCCCGAGCAGCGGCAGATCGAGGCCTAGCAAGTCGTCGCAGATGACCTTCAACGACACCATGCAGAATTCGGCGTTGAAAGCGCTGAGCGCAGGGCTGTCCCGATAATCGCTGGCGCTGAGCCAGACACTGTGGCCGTCGTCGACCAGACGCAAGGTAAAAACTGTTCCCAGCAGTGCCGGATACTCCAAGGCCAGGCTCAGGGCGTCACCCAAAGTGGCACTGGACAGCAGGGCGTACCCCAGCATGCCGTAGGAAGACACGCGCATGCGCTGGCCCAACTCCAGGCCAATATCCTCCCGACGTGCCACGGCATTGGCACAGACCTGCAGTTCCTGCTGGGTCGTGATGCGTGCATCGGCATGGCCAAGGTCCGCTGGGCCTATGCCGCTCCCGGCCAGCAGTTCCGAGGCTTCGCAGCCTTGAGCCTGGAAGACGTTGAGAATCAGCGAAACCGCGTTGAGGGTGGTCAGGTGGCTGTGCAGCATGCTGGGTGGTCCCGTAGGTCTGGGACGCATTACCGAGCAAGTTGTATGCCGAGTGCCGTCAATGCCTGCCAACCGGCACCGGGCGGGCAAAAAAAAGCCCGAAGCATACGCCCGGGCTTAGGAAAGGTTGAGAGGTGTCTAGTCCCTCGACCTGGTGAGACGGTTACAACGTGCTGGTCAGGCCTTGAGCGGAACCAGACGCGGGGCAATCATGTTTTCCGGGCGCAGGATGTCGTCGAGCATCGCGTCGTCCAGCAGCTTCTCTTCGCGCACCAGTTCAAGCACACCGCGGCCGGTTTCCAGGGCAACGCGAGCGATACGGGTGGCGTTTTCGTAGCCGATATAAGGGTTCAGGGCAGTGACCAGGCCGATCGAGTGCTCGACCAGTTCACGGCAGCGCTGCTCGTTGGCGGTGATGCCGACGATGCAATGCTCGCGCAGCATGTCCATGGCGCGTTGCAGCAGGCGAATCGAGTCGAAGATCTTGTAGGCGATCAACGGCTCCATCACGTTCAACTGAAGCTGGCCGCCTTCGGCCGCGACGGTCAGGGCCAGGTCGTTGCCCATGATAGCGAAGGCCACTTGGTTCACCGCTTCAGGGATCACCGGGTTTACCTTGCCTGGCATGATCGAGCTGCCTGGCTGACGGGCCGGCAGGTTGATCTCGTTGATGCCGGTACGCGGGCCGCTGGACAGCAGGCGCAGGTCGTTGCAGATCTTCGACAACTTGACCGCGGTGCGCTTGAGCATGCCGGAGAACAGTACGAAGGCGCCCATGTCGGAGGTGGCTTCGATCAGGTCGGCAGCCGGTACCAGCGGCTGGCCACTGATGGTTGCCAGACGCTGTACGGCCAGAGCTTGGTAGCCCGGGTCGGCGTTGATGCCGGTGCCAATCGCGGTGCCACCCAGGTTGATCTCGGTGAGCAGCTCAGGTGCCAGCGAGCGCAGACGGTTGAGGTCTTCGGTCATGGTGGTGGCAAAAGCGCGGAATTCCTGGCCTAGGGTCATCGGCACGGCGTCCTGCAGCTGGGTACGACCCATCTTCAGTACGTGGTCGAACTCTTTACCTTTGGCAGCAAAGGCCTGGATCAGGCTGTCGAGGCTGGCCAGCAGGGCGTCGTGGCCCAGCAGCAAGCCCAGGCGAATAGCGGTGGGGTAGGCGTCGTTGGTCGACTGCGCCATGTTCACATCGTTGTTGGGGTGCAGGTACTGGTATTCACCCTTCTGGTGACCCATGGCCTCCAACGCAACGTTGGCGATGACTTCGTTGGCGTTCATATTGGTGGAGGTACCGGCACCCCCTTGAATCATGTCGACCACGAACTGCTCGTGGTAGTCGCCCTTGATCAGACGGGCGCAGGCTGCACTGATGGCAGCGTGCTTTGCATCGCTCAGGTGGCCCAGCTCACGGTTGGCATCGGCAGCCGCCTGCTTGACCATGGCCAAGGCCACGACCAGCTTGGGGTAGTGCGACAGGGGGACGCCAGAGAGGTGGAAGTTGTTGGCAGCGCGCAGGGTCTGGATGCCGTAGTAGGCATCGGCAGGAACTTCAAGGGTGCCCAACAGATCTTTTTCGACGCGGAACGATGCAGCAGCGGACATGATAAATATCATCTCGAGTTTGACCCGGCACATGCCGGAATGGCGCCAATCCTAGGCCCTAAGGTGTTTTTGCGGCCAATGCTGTTGCACGCTAACCTATGCACAAACGGCATAGTGATAGATGTGACGCCGATTGATTTTCGAGCGTGTTCCATTTTGGTGCACGGCAGGGGAGCGGCCCAATGAACCTTGAAAGCAAATGGCTGGAGGACTTTAGTGCCCTGGCCTCAACCCGCAGTTTTTCCCAGGCGGCGGAGCGGCGCTTCGTGACGCAGCCGGCCTTCAGCCGCCGGATTCGTAGCCTGGAGGCAGCCTTGGGGCTTACCCTGGTCAACCGTTCCCGCACCCCTATCGAGCTGACAGAGGCGGGCCAGCTGTTTTTGGTAACAGCCCGTACGGTTGTCGACCAACTGAGCGAAATTCTTCGCCATTTGCATCATCTCGAGGGTGGCCAGGGCGAAGTGATTCAAGTGGCGGCCGCGCACTCGCTCGCGTCGGGCTTCTTCCCGCGCTGGGTGGCCCAGCTGCGCAACGATGGGCTGAACATCGCCACCCGGCTTGTTGCCACCAACGTCGGCGATGCAGTGCATGCCTTGAGGGAAGGCGGCTGCGACCTGATGCTAGCGTTCTACGACCCTGATGCAGCCTTGCAGATGGACGCCGAAATCTTTCCCTCGCTGCACATGGGCACCACCGAGATGTTGCCCGTTTGTGCCGTGGATGCCGCAGGCAAACCGTTGTTCACCCTGGAGGGTGAAACCAGCGTGCCATTGTTGGCCTACAGCGCCGGCGCCTTCCTTGGCCGTTCGGTGAACCTGCTGCTGCGCCAGCGCAATCTGCGCTACACCACCGTCTATGAAACCGCCATGGCTGACAGCCTCAAGAGCATGGCCCTGGAGGGGATGGGGGTGGCATGGGTACCGCGACTGTCCATGCGCGGTGAACTGGAGCGTGGGGAACTTGCGATCTGCGGTGGCAGCCAGTGGCACGTGCCGCTGGAAATTCGCCTGTATCGCTGCGCCTTGGTCCGCAAGGCCAACGTGCGCTTGCTGTGGCGCAAACTGGAGTCGACCAGCGTCCAAAGCGAGGCATCATTTTGAATTGTATTTCAGATAATCCGCGATGGTTGCGCGGTTCTTGTCGCTGTAGCGATAGCAGTTCGAGCGAGCGGTTACCCGTGGGTGAGTGTAGGTTTCGCATACCCAGCCGTTGAACTTAAGTTCGGCATCTTCGTGGGTAGCGCCCAGCATGTGGCCGATTTCATGGGCGGGAGCGCCATACGCGGCGATTGATGAGATAGCCGTGTTCTGCTTCGTGTAGGCAAGTCCAGCGGTGTAGTTCCAACCGCTTCGATCGTAACTGTCGCGGGTTAGCAGCAGGTGTTTGTCCACGAATGAAAAAGGGCTATGCCGCGTTTTTTCATGGATGCCGTCGGTAAACACTTCCAGTATTTGCGACGATGGCATGCCTGCATACGCAATATCGGTGATAAGAGGTACGTTTCGCTGAAAGATCACTTCAATGGGGTGATCGGTAAAACGGCGCATTTCCTTAAGCCAATGCTCAAAGTAGTCGTTGTGCAGTTGAGCGTCCTGCATGTCGGCCAAGTCGTCATGAATATAGACGTTGACGGTCAGTGAACGGGCTGCCGAAGCGTTCAATGCCTGCACACTGAACAGAAGGGCAAGCGAGATCGTTGAGAGGCGTGGAATAGTCATGTGCACCTGCCTGGGTCATTGATTGAAGGCCCTAGCATTCAGCGTGCAGCGCCCAGGCAGCAGCGGGAAAAACTTGTCCCGCGAGACAGCTTGCCCTTTGATCCGGCATGTGCTTATGGGGGTGGGCGCTCCCTTCATGAATACGCTACAATCCTGCGCCTTCGGCCGACCTGGTCGATTCATAATCCGTATGACAAGCCACGCCGGTCCACCTGCGTGGCTTGTTGCTTTTAGCGCGCCAGAAGGCGCTTGCAGGAGAGGCTCGACGATGAGTGCACTGGTTGGCGTGATCATGGGCTCCAAGTCCGATTGGTCCACCCTTAGCCACACCGCCGATATGCTGGAAAGACTCGGCATTCCCTACGAGGTGAAGGTGGTTTCCGCCCACCGTACGCCGGATCTGCTGTTCCAGTACGCCGAAGAAGCTGACGGTCGGGGCATCGAGGTGATCATCGCCGGTGCCGGTGGTGCGGCCCACTTGCCTGGCATGTGCGCGGCCAAGACCCACCTGCCGGTGCTGGGCGTGCCCGTGCAGTCGTCGATGCTTTCAGGTGTTGATTCGCTGCTGTCGATCGTGCAGATGCCGGCCGGCGTGCCGGTTGCCACGCTGGCCATCGGCCGCGCGGGCGCGATCAATGCCGCGCTGTTGTCGGCCAGCATCCTCGGCGCCAAGCACCCTCAGTACCACGCGGCGTTGAAGCAGTTCCGCACGGAACAGACCGACACCGTGCTGGATAACCCAGATCCGCGTCAGGCTTGAGGTTCAACCCATGAAAATCGGTGTAATCGGAGGCGGCCAGCTGGGTCGCATGCTAGCACTGGCGGGTACTCCGCTGGGCATGAACTTCGCCTTCCTCGACCCGGCGCCTGATGCCTGTGCCGCCTCTCTGGGCGAGCACCTGCGCGCAGGCTATAGCGACCAGGAGCAGCTGCGCCAGCTGGCCGACCAGGTTGACCTGGTTACCTTCGAGTTCGAGAGCGTTCCGGCCGAGACCGTGGCTTTTCTTTCGCAGTTCGTGCCGGTGTACCCAAGTGCCGAGGCCCTGCGCATCGCCCGCGACCGTTTGTTCGAGAAAAGCATGTTCCGTGACCTGGGGATCCCCACCCCTGCGTTCGCCGACATCCTGTCGCAGGCAGACCTAGACGCCGCAGTGGCGAGCATCGGTCTGCCAGCGGTGCTCAAGACCCGGACGTTGGGCTACGACGGCAAGGGCCAGAAAGTCCTGCGCACCGCGCAGGACGTGGTAGGCACCTTTGCCGAACTGGGCAACGTGCCGTGCCTGCTCGAAGGCTTCGTACCCTTTACCGGTGAAGTATCGCTGGTCGCTGTGCGGGCCCGCGATGGCGAAACACGGTTCTACCCGCTGGTGCACAACACGCACAACAGCGGCATCCTGCACCTGTCGGTCGCCAGTCAGGCGCACCCGCTGCAAGCGCTGGCTGAAGACTACGTCGGTCGCGTGTTGCAACAACTCGATTATGTCGGGGTCATGGCGTTCGAATTCTTCGAGGTCGACGGCGGGCTCAAGGCCAATGAAATTGCACCGCGCGTGCACAACTCCGGGCACTGGACCATCGAAGGCGCCGAGTGCAGCCAGTTCGAAAACCACGTGCGTGCCATCGCCGGTTTGCCATTGGGTTCCACGGCCAAGGTCGGCGAGAGCGCCATGCTCAACTTCATCGGTGAAGTTCCCCCAGTGGAGCAGGTCGTGGCCATCGACGACTGCCACCTGCACCACTATGGCAAGGCGTTCAAGGCCGGGCGCAAGGTCGGACATGCCACATTGCGGTGCCAGGACATGGCCACGCTCGAGCACAAGATTGCGCAAGTGCAGGCGCTGATCGGCAACTGATCGAGCGTCAATTCGAACTTCTGCATCCGGCGGGCCCTCTGAAGTGGCAACACGCCAAAGCGCAGCCTAGGCTTTGGCGTGTTCCATCTTTACTGCAAGGGGATTGCCATGGGTATCATCGGAACCATTTTCATCGGCCTCATCGTCGGCTTGCTGGCTCGTTTCATCAAACCGGGCGACGACAGCATGGGCTGGATCATGACCATCCTGCTCGGTATCGCTGGCTCGCTGTTGGCCACCTATGGCGGTCAGGCGCTTGGTATCTATCAGGCAGGTCAGGCAGCCGGCTTCTTTGGTGCACTGGTAGGCGCCATCATCCTCCTGGTGATCTACGGATTCATCAAGAAACGCTGAATACTGGTTAGAATGCCGGCAATTCATCCCGAGTTGCCGAGCATTCCATGCGTGCCTTCTTCATTGCCCTCCTGTTGTCGGCCAGTTCCCTGGCCCATGCCGAACTGCCCGAGACCGACTGGCTGGAATTGATGCCCAAGTCGGACCAAAAGGCACTCGAGCAGATGCCTGAAATCGACCACAACTCCCCTGAAGCCATGGGTACCTTCACCGCCAAAGGCGGCTTGAAGCAGAGCAAGGGGTTGCCTGCGGTCATGTACTCGACCAAAACCGTGCCTGCCCTCAACGGCAAGGACATTCGCCTGGGCGGCTACCCTGTGCCGCTTGAAAGCGATGCAAAGGGCAACAGCACCCTGTTCTTTCTGGTGCCCTACCCTGGTGCGTGCATCCACGTCCCGCCACCACCACCTAACCAGCTGGTGTTGGTGCGCTACCCAAAAGGGCTGAAGATCGATGACATCTACACACCGGTGTGGGTCAGCGGCACGCTGAAGGTGGAAAAGGTCAGCAACGACCTGGCCGACGCGGCCTATGCCTTGGACGCCGCGAAGGTGCGGGTAGTGGTGGACGCCGATCTTTGAGGCGTGTGTGGGACTAGGCCTTTGAGATCACTTCACAATCGATCCTGACCCCCAGCGAGCTGCTGGCCCCGGGCTGCAACTGCACCACGTCATCCCATACGTTCGCCGTCTCGATGCACAGCATGCGCTGCCAGCCGTCATCGGCCATGTCCGGTAATTCCTTGGCCCGTGCGGTCCAGGGGTTCCAGATCACCGCTGAACGGGATCGGCTGCTGGTCAGGATGATCCGCCTGCCCCAGGACGGGTCGACGATGCTCAACGTTTGCGGCGTATTCAGATAGATCCGGTCCGTCTCGCCGCTAAACATCAGCGCGCCCTCCTGATGGCGCTGTTGCCAGTCGGACAGGGTTTCGATGTAAGACAAACCTTCGACACCGTGGACCTCGGCCTGGCGCACATCACTGACTGCAAAGTAACTGTGCAAGGCCTGGCTGAGGGTGACCGGGCTATGGCCAAGGTTGCGGCTGGTCAGTTGCAGCGTCAACGCCGCGTCCAGCACGACCACCAGCTTGAGCTCCACAGTGTGCGGCCACCCGGGCAACCCACCTTGCGCTTCGGCCATTTCGAACTCGATCCGCAGGCTTTCGCCCACTTCCTCAACGCCCAGCAATTGCCAGTCACGCGTCCGGACAAGCCCATGGGCTGGCGCGTGTTCAGCGTGGTACATGGACTGCACGGTTTCGGGGTTGCGCTGCAGGTTGCCGAACCAGGGCCAGCACACAGGCGCCCCTGCCCGAACCGACTTCCCCTGGCGGAAAATGGCCTCGTCGCTCAACCAGAGCAATGGCGGCTCGCCAGTGCGCTGATAGCTGAGGACCTGCGCACCCTGGCGGGCGATCAGTAGTTCGGCGAAGCTGCTGCGGATACGCCAGCAGTGAAGCTCGCCATGTTGCTCGGTCGATACCTGGAAGGTGGCCATTGCGTCATCTCATTAGTTGCCAGTGGGCCTTGGACCCGGTCGCAGGCAATGAGTTTACCGCCGGCAGGCCTCAGCGACGAGGGACGGAACGGGTACGGCCGCTGCCATCGATGGCGACGAAGACGAAGACGGCTTCGGTCACCTTGCGCCATTCGCTGGACAGTGGATCGTCGCTCCATACTTCGACCATCATCTGGATGGAGCTGCGTCCGATCTCCAGCGTCTGCGTATAGAAAGACAACTGTGCGCCCACGGCCACCGGTACCAGAAACGCCATGCGATCTATCGCCACGGTGGCAACGCGGCCACCGGCAACACGGCTGGCCATGGCGGTACCTGCCAGGTCCATCTGGGCGACCAGCCAGCCGCCGAAGATATCGCCAAAGCCGTTTGTTTCCCGTGGCAGTGCGGTGATCTGCAGAGCAAGGTCGCCCTGCGGAATTGGATCTTCTTGTTCGAGCTCAATCATGCGGTGGGGGCCTCTGACCCGTGACGCTTTTCTTGGATGCGGCGCTTAGGCCGGTAAACGATTCAGCTGACAACATACTACGCCGATTCGTATGACGGGACGGCCGTGGGAAATGCTTCGAAACCGTCTGAGTATAGTGACCGGTGTTTTCGCACAATATCCCACGCTAGCAAGACACATTTCGTACGAAACGCCAGTATATAGAGCATCTACGCGAGCGACGACCATGCGTTCTTGCAGGTCGGTAAGGATTGCGTGTCGCTTTCAGCCGTGTCCGGCAATTTGCTATCTTCGCCTTCGCCTTGAACAAGCCGCATCCCGTGTGGCCTTGCCCTATAAAGAGAATAACCGTGATGACTTCCGCGCCGAGCAGTATCGAGCAGGCCCCGCGGCCGCTGACCCGCAGTGACTACAAGACCCTTTCACTATCTGCACTGGGCGGTGCGCTGGAGTTCTACGACTTCATCATTTTTGTGTTCTTCGCCACCGTGGTTGGCAAGCTGTTCTTTCCGGCCGACATGCCCGAGTGGCTGCGGTTGATGCAGACGTTCGGCATTTTCGCCGCAGGCTATCTGGCACGGCCCCTGGGCGGCATCATCATGGCGCATTTTGGCGACCTGCTGGGCCGCAAGAAGATGTTCACCCTGAGCATCTTCATGATGGCCCTGCCCACCTTGATCATGGGCCTGTTGCCAACCTACGCGCAGATTGGCCTGTGGGCGCCGATCCTGTTGCTGTTGATGCGGGTGATCCAGGGGGCGGCCATCGGCGGAGAAGTGCCAGGCGCCTGGGTATTCGTCTCGGAGCATGTGCCGGCGCGCAATACCGGTTATGCCTGCGGCACGCTCACTGCCGGTTTGACTGCCGGTATTTTGCTGGGCTCGCTGGTCGCGACCTTGATCAACAGCGTCTACAGCGCTGAAGAAGTGGCCAGCTATGCCTGGCGAATCCCGTTCCTGCTGGGCGGCGTGTTCGGTCTGTTTTCGGTTTACCTGCGCCGTTGGCTGCATGAAACCCCGGTGTTCGCAGAAATGCAGCAACGCAAGGCCCTGGCCGAAGAGCTGCCGCTTCGGGCCGTGCTGCGCGATCATCGCGGGCCCATCGTGCTGTCCATGTTGCTGACCTGGGTGTTGTCGGCAGGCATCGTGGTGGTGATCCTCATGACACCAGCCTTGCTGCAGAGCATCTATCACATCAGCCCTACCGACTCGCTCAAGGCCAACAGCCTGGCGATCGTGCTGTTGAGCCTGGGTTGCATTGGCGCCGGTAGCCTGGCCGATCGCTTCGGTGCAGGCCGTGTGTTCGTCATCGGTAGCCTGATGTTGCTGGTCAGTTCCTGGGCGTTCTACCACAGCTTGCCAACGCGGCCGGAGCTGTTGTTCCCGTTGTATGCGGTGACCGGCTTGTGCGTGGGTGTGATCGGCGCAGTGCCCTATGTGATGGTAAAGGCATTCCCGGCTGCGGTGCGCTTCAGCGGCTTGTCGTTTTCCTACAACGTCGCCTATGCCATCTTCGGCGGCCTGACGCCGATGGCGGTAACCGGGCTTCTGAAAGTCAGCCCCATGGCGCCTGCTTACTATGTGGCTGTACTGTGCGTGGTCGGCTTTTCGGTAGGTCTGTACTTGCTCGCCAAAAAGCGTTGAATCGCCTTGCCCACTGACACTTGCTCCCTGCAGGCAGCGCTTCGACACGATGATGGCATTTCATCCAATTGTCACAATCAAGTCATATCGTGTTCATGCGCGCTGCAGATACTGGCCCCCGTTCCCTCTCAGCACCCCCATTCCAGCTAGGAGCAAGGCATGAAATTGAAGCGTTTGATGGCGGCCCTTACCTTTGCCGCCGCTGGCGTTGCAACCGCCAACGCAGTGGCCGCTGTCGATCCTGCTATCCCGACCTACACCAAGACCACGGGTGTTTCGGGCAACCTCTCCAGCGTCGGCTCCGATACCCTCGCGAACCTGATGACCCTGTGGGCCGAGGCTTACAAAAAGGAATACCCGAACGTCAACATCCAGATTCAGGCAGCGGGCTCTTCCACGGCGCCACCGGCGCTGACCGAAGGCACCGCCAACCTCGGCCCCATGAGCCGCAAGATGAAGGACGTCGAATTGCAGGCGTTCGAGCAGAAGTACGGCTATAAACCGACCGCCATCCCGGTTGCGGTCGACGCCCTGGCGGTGTTCGTGCACAAGGACAACCCGATCAAGGGCCTGACCATGGCCCAGGTCGATGCCATCTTCTCCTCGACTCGTTTGTGTGGTGGCAAGGCCGAGATCAAGACTTGGGGCGATGCCGGAGTAACCGGCGACCTCGCCAACAAGCCGATCCAGCTGTTCGGCCGCAACTCGGTGTCCGGCACTTATGGGTACTTCAAGGAAGAAGCCCTGTGCAAAGGGGACTTCAAGCCCAACGTCAATGAGCAACCCGGTTCCGCCTCCGTGGTGCAGTCCATCAGCTCGTCGCTCAATGGCATTGGCTACTCGGGCATCGGCTACAAGACGGCCAGCGTCAGGACCGTGCCGCTGGCCAAGAAAGACGGCGGCGAGTTCGTCGAGGACAACGAGACCAACGCCCTGAACGGCAGCTACCCGCTTTCGCGCTTCCTGTACGTTTACGTCAACAAGGCACCGAACAAGCCGCTGGCCCCGCTGGAGGCCGAATTCGTGAAGCTGGTACTGTCGCAGGCCGGCCAGCAGGTGGTCGTCAAGGATGGCTACATCCCGCTGCCTGCCAAAGTCGTCGACAAGACCCTGGCCGACCTGGGCCTGTCCCACGCCGGCAACGTCGCCAAGCAGTAATCGAACCCTGCAGGGGCAAGCCGTTGGGCTAGCCTCTTCAGCACTCCCAGCCCGGGGCCAGCCTTACTGTGCTTCGGGCTTTCGTGCGTCACTGCATTGTCATGTTTTTGTCATACGGGACCGCTAGGGTGTGCCCCATGAATGATCTGGCCAACTCCACAATGACCCAAGATTCCCAGCCTGCACGCATCGATTTCAATACCCCGCAGTTGCAGCGCAAGCGCCGCCTGCGTGCGCTCAAGGACCGCCTGACGCGCTGGTACGTGCTGGTAGGCGGGCTGGCAGTGCTGGCTGCGATCACCTTGATCTTCTTTTACCTGGCGTACGTGGTACTGCCGTTGTTCCAGGGCGCCGAGCTGACCAGCAGGCAGGCATTGCAGCCTGCCTGGCTCAAAGAGGAGGCGGGCAAGCCGTTGATGATCGCCCTCGAGGAGCAGAACCTGGTTGGCATGCGGGTTTCGGACAAGGGCCAGGTGCTGTTCTTCGATACCAAGACCGGCGCAGCGCTCGAACGCGTCGACTTGCCCATCCCTGCCGGCGTACAGGTGTCTTCGATCGGTACCGATCAGCCAGGCAGCCCGATGGTGATGCTGGGGTTGTCCAATGGCCAGGCGTTGGTGTTCACCCATACCTACAAGATCACCTACCCCGGCAACAAGAAAACCATTACGCCGGCCATCGACTACCCCTATGGCGAACAGCCTTTCGTGCTGGATGAGCAGGCGCGGGCGCTGGAGCACGTCAGCGCCAGTGTCAATGGCGACACGTTGTTGCTGGCAGGCTCTACGGGCGCGCACCTGCAGGTCCTCGCGTTGACGCGCAGCGAAAACATGCTGACCGCCGAAGTCACCACCGAGCAGACCCGTATCGAGTTGCCGCAAATGACCGAAACGGTGAAGAACATCTTCATCGATCCGCGCCAGCAGTGGCTGTACGTGATCAACGGTCGTGCCACTGCCGACGTGTTCAGCCTGCGCGACAAGAGCCTCAACGGGCGCTATTCCCTGGCGCAGAGCGCCGATACCGAAGTGACGGCCACTGCCCAGCTGGTAGGCGGCATTTCACTGATCATCGGTGACTCGCACGGTGGGCTGGCCCAGTGGTTCATGGCCCGTGACCCGGACGGGGAGTCTCGTTTCAAGCAGATTCGTACCTTCCAGTTGGGCACGTCGCCCATCGTGCAGATCGACGCCGAGGAGCGTCGCAAGGGCTTCATCGCCCTGGACGCAGAAGGCAAGCTGGGTGTTTTCCACAGCACGGCGCACCGTACCCTCCTGGTCGAGTCCGTGGCCCAGGGCCCGGGTATCCTTGCCCTGTCACCGCGCGCCAACCGCATCATGATCGAAGAGCCCGGCAGGTTGTTGCCATTGAAGCTGCACAACCCCCATCCGGAAGTGTCCTTCAGCGCGCTGTGGGGCAAGGTGTGGTACGAGAATTATGACGCGCCCAAGTACGTGTGGCAGTCGACCGCGTCCAATACCGATTTCGAGCCCAAGCTGAGCCTTTCGCCCCTCACGTTCGGTACCCTCAAGGCGGCCTTCTACGCCATGATCCTGGCCGCGCCGCTGGCCATTGCCGCCGCGATCTATACGGCCTACTTCATGGCCCCTGGCATGCGCCGCAAGGTCAAGCCAGTAATCGAACTGATGGAGGCGATGCCCACGGTCATTCTGGGGTTCTTCGCGGGGCTGTTCCTGGCGCCGTACCTGGAAGGCCATCTGCCAGGGGTGTTCAGCCTTTTCCTGCTCATGCCGGTCGGCATCCTGCTGGCAGGGTTCACCTGGAGCCGGCTGCCTGAATCCATTCGTCTGCGGGTACCGGATGGCTGGGAGGCGGCGATCCTGATCCCGGTCATTCTGCTCACCGGCTGGCTTGCCCTTGGCATGAGCCCACACCTTGAAAGCTGGTTCTTTGGCGGCGACATGCGCCTGTGGATCACCAATAACCTGGGTATCACCTATGACCAGCGCAATGCACTGGTGGTCGGGATCGCGATGGGCTTTGCCGTCATTCCCAACATCTACTCGATAGCCGAGGACGCCGTCTTCAGCGTGCCGCGCAGCCTGACGCTGGGTTCCCTGGCGCTGGGGGCAACGCCTTGGCAGACCCTCACCCGGGTGGTGATCCTGACCGCCAGCCCCGGCATCTTCTCGGCGCTGATGATCGGCATGGGCCGGGCCGTCGGTGAAACCATGATCGTGCTGATGGCCACCGGCAACACACCGGTGATGGAGATGAACCTGTTCGAAGGCATGCGCACGCTGGCTGCCAACGTGGCGGTGGAAATGCCGGAATCCGAAGTCGGGGGCAGCCACTACCGGGTGCTGTTCCTCGCCGCGTTGGTGCTGCTGATGTTCACCTTCGTCATGAACACCTTGGCCGAGCTGATTCGCCAGCGTCTGCGCAAGAAATACTCGTCGCTTTGATAGAAAGGTAGCGATCCGTGAAAAAGGATTCCCTCAAAGGCTGGTTCAAGAGCGGTGCCCCCGGTGTCTGGATGAGCGGCGGCGCCGTGGCCATGGCGGTGATCATGACCGTTGGCCTGCTGGCTGTGATCGCGGTACGCGGCCTGGGGCATTTCTGGCCGGCCGATTTGATCCAGGCCAGCTACGCCGTGCCGGGCCAGGCCCAGCAGACGGTCATTGGCGAAGTGGTACAGCAGGAAGAAGTACCGCGTGCGCGCCTCAAGGGCGCCGGCTTGCCAGTGCCTGACCAGGGTCCGGAGTTCATGACGCGCGAATTGATCAAGGTCGGAAACCGGGACCTCAATGGCAGCGACTTCACCTGGGTCGTGGGCGACTGGCTCGTCGATCAGCAGCGCCCCGAGCAGCTGATGGCCCTGGAACGCCGCGAGTGGGGCAACTTCTATGGCTACCTGGTGAGCGTCAAGGAACAAGGCCGGGTGGTGGCAGAAGGGGCGGCGGCCTGGGGTGAGCTGCAAGCGCGGCTGGCCCGGGCCAGCGAGCTCAACAAGACGCTGCAGGCGCTGGAGAAGAAAGACATCGGTGCCATCAACCATGGCCTGGAGCGGTTGCGCCTGCAGGCGCGCAAGCTCGAGCTCGAAGGCAAGCTGGACGCAACGGCCCAGGCTGACATCGAGGCTGAGCGTGCCGAGCTCAACAGCCGCTACACGGCCATCGAAGATCGCCTGTCCACGCTTCACCGGGATTTTGCCCGCGACACGCTGGTCGCGCGCGATGGCAATGGCCGTGAAGTCGAGATCAACCTAAGCAAGGTAGTCCATGCCATCCAGCCCAACGGCATGTCGACCCTGGCCAAGCTGGGGGCTTACTTTGCCAAGGTGTGGGAGTTTCTCAGCGACGACCCGCGTGAGGCCAACACAGAGGGCGGTATATTCCCGGCTATCTTCGGCACTGTGATGATGACCCTGATCATGGCCGTGATCGTCACGCCCTTTGGCGTGCTGGCAGCGGTCTATTTGCGCGAGTATGCCCGGCAGGGGCCGGTGACGCGCCTGATTCGCATCGCGGTCAACAACCTTGCCGGTGTACCGGCCATCGTCTACGGCGTTTTCGGCTTGGGCTTCTTCGTGTACGTGCTGGGCGGCTCGATCGACCGCCTGTTCTTTGCCGAAGCCTTGCCGGCGCCCACCCTGGGCACGCCGGGCCTGTTGTGGGCGTCACTGACCCTTGCATTGTTGGCGGTGCCGGTAGTGATCGTGGCCACCGAGGAGGGGTTGGCGCGCATTCCGCGCACCCTGCGCGAAGGCTCGCTGGCATTGGGTGCCACCAAGGCCGAAACGCTGTGGAAGATTGTTCTGCCCATGGCCAGCCCGGCCATGATGACCGGCATGATCCTGGCCGTGGCCCGGGCTGCGGGTGAAGTCGCACCGCTGATGCTGGTGGGGGTGGTCAAGCTCGCGCCATCGCTGCCGGTGGATGGCAATTACCCCTACCTGCACCTGGATCAGAAGATCATGCACCTGGGCTTTCACATCTACGACGTAGGCTTCCAGAGCCCGAACGTGGAGGCAGCGCGGCCACTGGTATACGCCACGGCATTGCTGCTGGTGATGGTCATCGCGACACTGAACCTGTCGGCCGTGTGGATCCGTAACCACCTTCGTGAGAAATACAAGGCGCTCGACAGCTGAGCCAGGCGTCGAACGTTCAAGCGGCGTCGCCGACGCGAAGCGGCCGCTTCGTCCCAACGTGCCACTGGCGGCCATACGCCGGCAGCACCCAATGGAGTGAGACCATGCAGCAACAACCGCCTACCCACGGCATCGACATGTCCGCGCTGGGCCGCAGCAAACAGGGCCTGCGCCTGGCCGAGGAAACGGTCGCCATCGAAGTGCCTGGGCTGAGCCTGTTCTACGGCGACAAGCAGGCCCTGTTCGATGTCAGCATGAATATTCCCAAGCAGCGCGTGACGGCGTTCATTGGCCCCTCCGGGTGCGGCAAGTCCACCTTGCTGCGGACCTTCAACCGCATGAACGACCTGGTCGACGGCTGTCGTGTGCAAGGCGCCGTCAACCTGTACGGGCATGACATCTACCGCAAGGGCGAGGACGTGGCCGAGCTGCGCCGCCGCGTGGGCATGGTGTTCCAGAAACCCAACCCTTTCCCCAAGACCATCTACGAGAACGTGGTCTATGGCCTGCGGATTCAGGGCATCAACAAAAAACGTGTCCTGGACGAGGCCGTCGAGTGGGCCCTCAAGGGCGCGGCGCTGTGGGACGAGGTCAAGGACCGTCTGCACGAGTCGGCGCTGGGCCTGTCCGGTGGGCAGCAGCAGCGCCTGGTCATCGCCCGCACCATTGCGGTCGAGCCCGAGGTACTGTTGCTGGACGAGCCTTGCTCGGCGCTGGACCCGATTTCCACGCTCAAGGTCGAAGAGCTCATCTATGAATTGAAAACCAAGTTCACCATCGTCATCGTGACCCACAACATGCAGCAGGCGGCCCGCGTATCGGATTACACCGCCTTCATGTACATGGGCAAACTGGTGGAATTCGGTGACACCGATACCCTGTTCACCAACCCCGCCAAGAAGCAGACAGAAGACTACATCACTGGCCGGTACGGCTGAAGAAGCACCGCGCACTGCTGCTCGCCGCGTGAAGGCACTCGGCGCAGCGCAGGGGCACGCCTCGAACGACTTGAAGCTCGCAGCCAGCAGCTTCGCGGAGCCACAGCATGATCAACAAAGAAAGCCTGACGCATCATATTTCCCAGCAGTTCAACGCCGAGCTCGAAGAGGTACGCAGCCACCTGCTGGCCATGGGCGGGCTGGTCGAGAAACAGGTCAACGATGCGGTCACTGCGCTGATCGAGGCCGATTCCGGCCTGGCTCAGCAGGTGCGCGAGGTCGACGAGCAGATCAACCAGATGGAGCGCAACATCGACGAGGAATGCCTGCGTATTCTGGCGCGTCGCCAGCCGGCAGCATCGGACCTGCGGCTGATCATCAGTATTTCCAAGTCGGTGATTGACCTCGAGCGTATCGGCGACGAGTCGACCAAGATCGCCCGGCGGGCCATCCAGCTCTGCGAGGAGGGTGAATCGCCGCGGGGCTATGTGGAGGTGCGGCACATCGGCGATCAGGTGCGCAACATGGTGCGCGATGCACTCGACGCCTTCGCCCGCTTCGATGCCGACCTGGCCTTGTCAGTGGCTCAATACGACAAGACCATCGACCGTGAGTACAAGACAGCCTTGCGTGAGCTGGTGACCTACATGATGGAAGATCCCCGTTCGATCTCCCGTGTGCTAAGTGTGATTTGGGTCCTGCGTTCGCTGGAGCGGATCGGCGACCATGCACGCAACATCTCCGAACTGGTGATCTACCTGGTGCGCGGCACCGATGTACGCCACATGGGCCTCAAGCGCATGACAGCGGAGGTGCAGGGTCGCGCCAATGCCGAGGGTGAAATACCTAATGTTCCAGCCGAAGCGGACGATAAATAAAGTTCTCTCCGAGCATCGACGCCCGGCTTGTGCCGGGCGTTTTCGTTAGTACGCCTGGAGGTGCCAGAGACCATCGACCGGCTGTAGACGACCCGGCGTGACACAGGTGGTAGCAAGTGGCCAGCAAATGGCAGTAGGCTAGTCGGGTTCAGAAGGAGTATCGATGAGTAAAGTGAATGTGCTGGTGGTGGATGACGCGCCATTTATCCGTGACCTGATCCGTAAGTGCCTGCGCAACGCGTTCCCGGGCATGACCGTGGATGACGCCGTAAACGGTCGCAAGGCCATGACCCTGTTGGGCAAAGAGGCGTTCGACCTGGTGCTGTGCGACTGGGAAATGCCAGAAATGTCGGGCTTGGAGCTGCTCACCTGGTGCCGTCAGCAACCTGAGCTCAAGGGCCTTCAGTTCATCATGGTGACCAGCCGTGGCGACAAGGAAAATGTCATCCAGGCGATTCAGGCCGGCGTGTCGGACTTCGTCGGCAAGCCGTTCACCAACGAGCAGTTGCTGACCAAGGTCAAGAAGGCCCTGGCCAAGATCGGCAAGCTCGACAGCTTGATGAGCCCAGGGCCTGCGCGGGCTAATGCCGCGTTCGCCAACGACTCGCTCAACGCCCTGACCGCTGGACGGCCAGAAGCCGTCAAGGTAGCTGCGCCAGCACCTGTGCCTGCCAAGGCGGCCGCCACCCCTGCCAAGTCCAGCGCAGCGACACCCGCACCCAGCGGTCGCGGCCAGGGCCAGCTGCGTTTGGCGAGCGGCATGCAAGCCTGCGTGATCAAGGCCTTGAGCTTGAAGGAAGCCCTGCTGGTCGTACGGCGCAGTGAGACACTGCCGCAAGTGCTCGAAGGCGCCGTGCTGAACCTGGAGCAGGGCGAGAACGCGGAAATCGCGCGTTTGAATGGTTACTTGCACGCGGTGGCGGCCTTCGAGCCCAAGCCTGACAGCGACTGGCTGCAATTGACGTTCAAGTTCGTCGATCAAGACGCCCAGAAGCTGGACTACCTGTCCCGCCTGATCGCCCGCGGCACTGCCCAGAAGCATTTCACGCCAGGGGCCTGACGGGCCGCCGCAACAGCGAGCTGGCCAGCAGCATCCGACCAACTGTCATGGTGACCAGGGTGTCTGCTGCTAGGCTTGGACAGGTCCTTCACTGTCAAAAAGCCACCATCATGCATTCACGCCTGCTGCTATGTGCGTTAACCCTGGTCAGCGCCTCTAGCCTGGGCGTGACGCTGCACCCAGTCACCGATGAAACGGGAAGGGTGTCCTATGCGCAGCGACCCGGCCCGGGCATCAAGCCCACGGTCGTGGATGAGTCCACCGTGGAGATCAACGAACACGATGTGCGTCTCAACGCGATCGTGTTCCAGGGCGGCGTGAGCTTCTCGGCCCGCAACGAACTGCCGGTCGCCGTGCAGGTGGAACTGCGCCTGGATAACCTGGTTAACGCGCAGGGTGGCGACGCGCCGCGGACCGTGCGGCGTCTGTTGCCGCCGCGTTCGACCCAAGTGCTCAGCATCGTCCGGGGCCAGCCAGGCAAGCTGCTCAACTACCGCTCCACACTGCTGCAGGCCATGGGCGACCCCGGCAAGCGCCCACAAGGTTATCGCTATGCGTTTCCATGGGTAGGTGGGCCGTTTCGTGTGAGCCAAGGGCCCAATGGCAGGTTCAGCCACTTCGGGCCCAAGGGGCGCTATGCAATGGATATCGCCATGCCCGAGGGCACCACTATCGTGGCGGCACGCGAAGGGGTAGTGGTGAGCACGCGCAGCGAGCAGAGCGGGCGAGGGGACAATCCCTCGGGCAACTTTGTCCGCATTCTGCACCCTGACGGCACCATGGGGGTGTACCTGCACTTGATGCGCGGGTCGATCGTGGTCGCGTCCGGGCAGCGTGTGCGCCAAGGGCAGGTGTTGGCCAAGTCGGGCAACACCGGCAACAGCACCGGGCCCCATCTGCACTTCGTGGTTCAGCGCAATGTGGGGCTGGCGCTTGAGTCGATTCCCTATCGGTTCGACCGGCCGATCAGTGGGTTGCCCGACTACACCGCAGGCAACCCCTGATCAGGGCTTGATCGGGGCAGGGCGTCGATGTGCTCAGTCCAGCTTGAGCACTTTGGCCAGCACGATCTTGGGGCCTTTCATTTTCTTGACGATGATGCGCAGCCCTTCGACCTCGAGCACCTCTTCTTCTTCGGGTACGCGCTTGAGCGTTTCGTAGACCAGGCCGGCCAGTGTCTCTGCCTCGATATGGTCCAGGTCCACGCCCAGCAAGCGCTCGACCTTGAACAGCGGAGTATCGCCGCGCACCAGCAGCTTTCCTGGCTGATAGGCCAGGATGCCGCGCTCGGTCTTGCGGTGTTCGTCCTGGATGTCGCCCACCAGCACTTCCAGCACATCTTCCATGGTCAGGTAACCGATGACCTTGCCATCGGCCTCCTCGACCAGCACGAAGTGCGCACCGCCCTTGCGGAACTGCTCGAGCAATTGGGACAGCGGCATGTGCCTGGAAACGCGCTCCAGTGGGCGAGCCAGGTCTTCCAGGTCAATGGTTTCAGGCAGGTGTTCGAGTTCGGCGAGTTCGAGTAGCAGGTCCTTGATGTGCAGCAGGCCCGTGAACTCCTCGCGCTCGGTGTCGTACACCGGGTAGCGGCTGAACTTGTGACGGCGGATCAGGGCCAGTATCTGCTTGAGCGGGGCATGGGCGTCGATGATGACCATGTCTTCGCGAGAGTTGGCCCAGTCCACCACTTCCAGCTCACCCATTTCCACCGCGGACGCCAGCACGCGCATGCCTTGATCGCTTGGGTCCTGGCCGCGGCTTGAGTGCAGGATCAGCTTGAGCTCCTCCCGGCTGTAGTGGTGCTCGTGGTGCGGGCCGGGTTCGCCTTGGCCGGCAATGCGCAGGATCGTGTTGGCGCTGGCATTGAGCAGGTAGATGGCCGGGTACATCAGCCAGTAAAACAGGTACAGCGGTACCGCGGTCCACAGCGACAACAGTTCCGGCTTGCGAATGGCCCACGATTTGGGCGCCAGCTCACCCACCACGATGTGCAGGTAGGAGATCACGAAGAAGGCGACGAAGAACGAGACGGCCTTGATCAGCTCAGGGGTATCGACGCCAAAGTAGGCCAGCAGCGGTTCGAGCAAGTGCGCGAAGGCCGGCTCGCCCACCCAGCCCAGCCCCAGCGAGGCCAAGGTGATGCCGAGCTGGCAGGCAGAGAGGTAGGCATCGAGCTGGTTGTGAACCTTGCGCAGGATGCTGCCGCGCCAGCCGTGCTGCTCGGCGATGGCGTCCACGCGGGTTGCGCGCAGCTTGACCATGGCGAACTCGGCGGCAACGAAGAAGCCGTTGAGCAGCACCAGAACCAAAGCAAAAATGATCATGCCGAAATCGGCGAACAGGGAGGTGAGGCTGATACCAGGGGAAGGGTCCATGATGGAGTTTTTACGGGATCCGTCTTGAAGATGAGAAAAGTGCCGGCTCCAGCCGGCGCAAGGGATCAAATGTAGCGGCTAGGGCGGCAAAAGCAAAGGGTGAGCACTTGATCGGTGCTGCAAAGTGGCCCGAACGGCCTCAAACCTTACCTGTGACCTGTTGCGCCACTGCAAAATGGCAGGTGAAGGTGCTGCCATGGCCTGGCACGCTGCTGACCTCCAGGCGCCCGCGGTGGCGCATCAGCACATGCTTGACGATTGCCAGCCCAAGGCCCGTGCCACCGGTATGAGATGCACGGCTCGAATCCACCCGATAGAACCGCTCCGTCAGCCGTGGCAGGTGCTTGGCATCGATGCCGGGCCCTGAGTCCTGCACCGACAGATGGGCGCCTTGGGCATCGGCCCACCAGCGAATGCGAATGCTGCCCTCGTCCTGGGTGTACTTGACGGCATTGAACACTAGGTTGGAGAACGCGCTGCGCAATTCCGACTCGCTGCCCTTGAGCCAGATGCCTGGCTCGGCCTCCAGGGTAATGCGCTGGTTGCGCGGCCCGGACAACGCTTGCGCGTCTTGCTTGATCGCACTGAGCAGGGTGTCCACGGCCACTGGCTGGTTGTCGGACGGGTAGTCGGTGGCCTCCAGCTTGGCCAGCAGCAGCAGGTCGTTGAGCAGCGTTTGCATGCGCGAGCCCTGTTGGCTCATCTGCTGCAACGCTCGGCGCCAGCGGGGGTTCACGTCCTCGACGTTATCCAGCAGGGTTTCCAGGTAGCCGGCAATCACGGTCAGCGGCGTTCGCAGTTCGTGGGACACGTTGGCCACGAAGTCCTTGCGCATCTGTTCGAGCTGGTGGATGCGGGTGACGTCCCGAACCAGCATCAGGTGTTCGTTGTTACCGTAGCGTGTGATGTGCAGTTGCACCCGCATGCGATCGTTGATGGGGGATGGAATCTCCAGTGGCTCGACATAGTTTTCGGTTTCGAAGTATTCCTTGAAGCGCGGGTGCCGCACCAGGTTGGTCACCTGCTGGCCGCCGTCCTGGGGTGTCTTGAAGCCCAGGAGCGTCTCGGCTGCGCGGTTCCACCACTCCAGGTTGCCGTGGCTGTCGAGCATGATCACGGCGTCGCGCAGCGCTGCGGTGGATTCCTGCACCCTGTCGATCACCGCTTGAAGCCTGCCACGCACACGCTGGTCGCGGCGTTGCAGATGGTAGATGCTGTCGAACACCTCGCCCCATAGGCCGTAGCCGTCAGGCGGTGCTTCGTCCGGTTGGTGATTGCGCAGCCAGGCATGCAGGCGCAGCAGTTGCTTGAGCGTCCAGCCCAGGTAGAGAGCCAGGCCAATGGCCAGGCTCCAGCCATAGTAGCCACTGACCAGGCCACCGATCAGGCAAAGGGTGATCAACAGCAGCAGGTGGCGAATCAAGGTCGCATGCCAGTTCTGGTTCAATTGGGGATCCTTCGAATCCAGCGATCAACAGCAAGCACGAACCTGCATGCAGAAGCGGATCGGTAGCGCGTTCACGTCCATTCGACGGCTTTGAGCCGAGTGCTGCGTTTCAGGTCAGACCTTGGTCGAAAAGCGGTAGCCTGTGCCGCGAACCGTTTGTACCAGGTTTTCATACGCCTCACCCAGCGCCTTGCGCAAGCGGCGAATGTGGACATCGACCGTGCGTTCCTCGACATAGACATTGCCCCCCCATACCTGGTCCAGCAACTGGCCGCGGGTATAGGCGCGTTCCTGATGGGTCATGAAGAATTGCAGCAGGCGGTACTCGGTGGGCCCCATCTCGGCCGGCTTGCCATCGATGGTGACGCGATGACTGATAGGGTCCAGCAGCAGCCCGCCCACTTCGATCGGCGTCTCGCCATCACTGGGGCCGGTACGTCGTAGCACGGCCTTGAGGCGGGCTACCAGCTCACGCGGCGAGAACGGCTTGGTGATGTAGTCGTCCGCACCCACTTCCAGGCCTTGGATCTTGTTGTCTTCCTCGCCCTTGGCGGTGAGCATGATGATCGGAATGTCCCCGGTCAGCTCGTCGCGCTTGAGCCGCCGGGCCAGTTCGATGCCCGAGGTGCCGGGGAGCATCCAGTCCAGCAGAATCAGGTCCGGCTTACGGTCGACGATGATGGCATGGGCCTGTTGGGAGCTTTCTGCTTCCAGGCACTCATAACCTGCCATCTCCAGGGCCACGGCAATCATCTCGCGGATGGGCGCCTCGTCGTCGACGATCAGAATATTCCTGCCAGCCATGCTCAAAACCTCTCCTGGATTCGCTGTCTTGGCCCCGCATTAGATAACGGAATTATTGCAGCTGTGTGACAGGGTGTTGGCGGTTCTCGCGACATTCAATGACTGGGCCAGGCTTGACCGGGGCGGCGGTTGCACCTGTAACCGACGCTTTACCCCCTCGATACGGTGAATCCTCATGCGGTGTGCACCAGGTGGACCTTGCTGAGGTGGTGCCGCGCCTCAACCCACCGCTCAACGTAGCGCGTAATCCAGTACCACGCCCATGAACACCATCAGCCCGGCCCAGTGGTTGTGCAGGAACGCCTTGAAGCATGCGTCTCGATCCAGGCGGCGGGTGGACCAGAATTCCCAGGCGAAACAGCACGCGGCGCCCAGCAGGCCCAGGTAGAACCAGCCGCCGAGGGCGAAGCTGCTGCCGGCCAGCATCAGGCAGCCCAGCGAAAGGCCCTGCAAGCTCAGGATTATCACCCGGTCAGCCTCGCCGAACAGAATGGCCGTGGACTTCACGCCGATCTTCAGGTCATCGTCGCGATCGACCATGGCGTAGTAGGTGTCGTAAGCCACCGTCCACAGCAGGTTGGCGATGTACAGCAGCCAGGCAGCGGCCGGCAGCTCGCCGCCAGCAGCGGTGAAGGCCATGGGGATACCCCACGAATAGGCGGCGCCCAGCACCACCTGTGGGTAGTAGGTGTAGCGCTTCATGAAGGGGTAGCAAAATGCGAGCGCGACGGCCGCGAACGAAAGCCAGACGGTTTGACTGTTGGTGCACAGCACCAGCAGGAAGCTCACGCTTACCAAAACGGCAAACAGCGTCAGCGCTTCGCGGGGGCGTACACGCCCGCTGGCCAAGGGTCGATCGGCGGTGCGCTTGACGTATCCATCCACCTTGCGATCGGCAAAATCATTGATGCAGCACCCGGCCGCGCGCATGAGCACCACGCCCAACCCGAAGATCAGCACATTGGCCAACGAGGGTGAACCCTGACCTGCAATCCACACCGCCGACAGGGTTGGCCAGAGCAGCAGATAAATGCCGATGGGCCTGTCCATGCGACTTAGCTGGACAAAGTCCCAGGCGCGCGGATGAAGGCGGTTCAGCGATTTGAGCAGTTGCAGGTACATCAGCGGGTATCCTCGCGTGCCACCTGCCACAACGCCGGCAGGAACACTTCGGCGACAAGCAGGTCGAGTTCATCTCGGGAGAAGCGTGAACGACGTCCCCACAAGCCTGGGCTTGCAACTTCAGCAGGGAGCCAGGCTTCGGGATAGTGGCATACCTGCAGGGGATGGCGGGTGAACGCTCGATCGCAGAACAGCAGCTCGCCCAGCGAGCGACTACCGAGCGATTCAAGGTCCAGGCCGCCACGTTCGAGCGCCGCACGGCTGGCTACGCTGCGGGCGAATACCCACGGCTGGCCATGCCCGCGCAGGAACACTTCCCTGACCCAACCCTGGGCACCGAGCGCGATGCCAAGGGCTTGGCATTCATCCTCGCGCAGCGACTGCCAGCCTTCGAACAGGGGCGTTACGCAGAAATCGTCGCCGGACAGTCGGGTCAGCCGACGTGTGAGCGAGCCCTCATCGAACAACCAGTCCAGCATGGAGGGGGCGAGGCTGGCCTGCACCTGTGGATACGCTAGCCACGCGACAGCGGCTGCGTGCGGGGTTGGGTACGACACGTCGGTCTGCTTGTTACAACCAAAGAGGCCGCGAGCTTAGCATGAATGCCCCGACTGCTTGCATACTGCCGGCAGGGCCGCTACAAAGCCTTTCGATTGCACCTTGGCCCGTGAAGAGGCCGCACGTCCAAACCCAAGCCGAGCCTGAACCGAGGAAACCCGTTCCGATGAAAAAGTGGCAATGTATTGTCTGCGGTCTGATCTATGACGAAGCCGATGGCTGGCCGGATGATGGAATCGCGCCCGGCACGCGTTGGGAAGACGTACCCGAAGACTGGCTCTGCCCAGACTGCGGGGTTGGCAAGAGCGACTTTGAAATGATCGCCATCGGTTGATCGAGGAACCCCCCATGACGCCTCCTGTAGTCATCATTGGCACCGGGCTTGCGGGTTACAACCTCGCCCGAGAATTACGCAAGTTCGATGCACTCACCCCCGTGCTGATGATCACTGCCGATGACGGGCGGTCCTACTCCAAGCCCATGCTCTCGACCGGCTTCGCCAAGCAGAAGGACGCCGAGGGGCTGTGCACGGCCGAGCCCGGCGCCATGGCCGAGCAATTGAACGTCGAGGTGCGTACCCATACGCGCATAACGGGTATCGACCCAGGCCACAAGCGCCTGTGGATTGGCGAGGAGGCAGTGCCCTATCGCGATCTCGTCCTGGCGCTGGGTGCACAGACCATCAGCGTGCCTGTGGAAGGTGACGCCAGCGACCTGATCTTCCCGATCAATGACCTTGAAGACTACGCGCGCCTGCGCGCCGCGGCTGCCGGCAAGCAGCGGGTATTGATCCTGGGCGCCGGTCTTATCGGCTGTGAGTTTGCGAACGACATGCGTCTTGGTGGTTTCGAGGTTGATGTGGTCGCGCCCTGCGAGCAGATCATGCCCACCCTGTTGCACCCGGCAGCGGCCCAGGCGGTACAGAGCGGGCTACAGGGTATCGGCATTCGCTTTCATCTCGGGCCCGTGCTGACGCGCTTGCAGCGCCAGGGGCATGGCGTGCGTGCACAGCTGTCCGACGGCCAGGTCATCGCGTGCGACCTGGTCGTGTCGGCCGTAGGCCTGCGCCCACGAACGGACCTGGCTGCCGCGGCGGGCCTGCAGACTGGGCGGGGTATCCGTGTGGACCGATTCCTGCGTACCTCCCATGCCAATATCCACGCCTTGGGCGACTGTGCCGAGGTTGACGGCATCAACCTGCTCTACGTGATGCCGTTGATGAGTGGCGTCCGAGCGCTGGCGCAGACACTGACTGGCACCCCCACTGCCGTCAGCTATGGGCCAATGCCCATCACCGTCAAGACGCCTGCCTGCCCTGTGGTGGTGTCGCCACCGCCGAATGGGCAGATGGGTACGTGGCAGACAGAGGGTGAGGGTAATGACGTCAAAGCGCTCTGCCACGCCGCCGATGGCCAGCTGATCGGGTACGCCCTTACCGGCAGTACCGTGATGGAAAGACTGACGCTCAATCGCCAGCTTCCACCCGTCATGGCGTAAATAGCACACGAACTGTCGGGTATGCCTTTTTTGCTTGTGCATTCTGGCCGTACCGATACTGGCGCGGTACTCAAGCGCGTGCCATTCTCACACTCGTCTGCCGCGGCTTAGAGCCCGTGGCGCCTTGAACGCTGCCCTTGAGGCGGCACGGCATAACAACAAAAATTCCGTCAAAGAGGCTTCATCATCATGCGCAAACCAGAACTCGCCGCTGTCATCGCCGAGAAGACCGACCTGACCAAAGACCAGGCCAACGAGGTGCTGAACGCGATTCTCGAAAGCATTACCCAGGCTGTGAACAACGATACAGTGACGCTGGTGGGGTTCGGCACGTTCGAGAAGCGTCATCGTGGGGCGCGAACCGGTAAAAACCCGCAGACGGGTGAGCCCGTCAAGATCAAGGCAAGCAACACGGTAGCCTTCAAGCCAGGCAAGAACTTGCGCGACAGTATCAACGTGCCCGCCAAGCCTGCTAAAAAGACTAAATGACCTAGGCCTGTCAGCGGCATGAGGATCAAACGGGCGCCGACAGCGCCCGTTGTGCTTGCATACGAAAAAAGATTCGTTTAGCCCCTGCAAAGCATATAAAGCGGATAAACTGGCGCTCACAGTCACTTTTTACACGAGACGCTCGAATGAAGTTCCGCTTACTTCTCTGGGTCATGGGCCTGCTGATGGCCAGGGCAAGCCGAAACAATCCGGCTTTCCAGCAGCAGCTCAAGGGCAAGGATCTGGTGTTCCAGATGCAAACCCTCGACGGCAAGATCGCTCGACACTTCATCGTCGCCAACGAACGCATCCGTAGCAAAGGGGGCGCGTTCGCGCAGCCTGCCTTCGCCATCGCCTTCAAGGATGCTGCCTATGGCTTCACTACCCTGCAGGCGCGCAACAAGCAGCTGGCATTCATGCAGGGCATCCAGGACAAGGCGATCCAGATCAAGGGCAACCCGGCCTTGGTGATGTGGTTCCAGGGCCTGATGAAGTACCTGAAACCTAAAAAGAAGCATTGACCGCGCAGGGGCCGAGCGACGGCCCCAGTCAATCAGTGTGGCGCAGCGAACTGGGACGCAAGCTCGCGCAGCAAGGTCTCAGCCTCGAGTACCTTGTTCACGACATCATTGGCCTTGTCGCGGGAAAGCCCAAGACGCTCAAGCAATGCATCGGGAATCTCCTCTTTCGGGCCCGAGCCGATACCCCGTGAGCGAAGCAATCGAGTCGCGAGGAAGACCAGGTTGGGAAAGGCTGCATAGTCGCCCTCGTAGTTGGGGTCATGCTGGAAGCGCAGCGCCGTGGACAACTCCTCGGGCATGTCCCACAGCTTCATCAGCCAGGCACCAATCTGCTCGCGGCTGATCCCTAGAAGGTGGCGCTCCACATAGGTGTGGCACAGATGGGGGTTGACCTCCAGATGCCGACAGATCAGCGAAAAATGCGGCGGAAACACATGTGCCAGCAGCAAGTACCCGAAATTGTGCAGAAGACCGGCAAGGTAGGTGAGGCCTGCCTCAGGTCGTTCGGCACGTGGCATTGCACGGGTAAGGCCTTCGATGACAGCCGCTGTGTAGATGGAGTGCTGCCAGTAAGGCGTCGCTTGCTGAGGCTGGTCTTTGGGTAGGCTGAGCGTCTTGCCCATGGCCAGGCCCAAGGCCAGGTTGATCACCAGATCGAAACCCAGCACCCTGACAATCGCATCCTCGACCGAGCGTACCTTGCCGGGCGAGGCGTAATAGGGCGATGCCGCCCAGCTCACGACCTGCGCAGCCAGCGCCGGGTCGGTTTCCACCACCCCGGTGATATCGTCGATGCTGGCATTCGGGTCGACACGCAGCTTCATGATCTTCTGCGCGGTATCGGCCAGGGGCGGGATTTCGATGGTTTCTTCGAGCCGCTTTTGAATGCGTCGTGCAGTGAAGGCCTGAACTGCCTGGCTGATCTCGCGGGTGTCATCGTCCGGACGGTCCAGGTTCAGGGCAATGGCCTGCACCTCCTGCCCGAATGCGCTGGCGCTGGCTTTGCTCAGCAGGCGTTTGAACGGGTCACGGTCGATGGCCAGCAGCAGGTCTTCCTGGCCTGACTGAATGAACACGGTCGCGGGTTCGAGCAGGCTTTTTTCGTACTGGCAAGGTGAGCTGGTCAGCGCCGGTATGCCCGGGAGAACCTTGAGATGGTGTTTTTCCAGCATTTGGCGCAAGCGGGGCACCGGCACAGCGGTGAGTGTCCGGCCAGTCAGCTCGGTGAGCCGGCTCAGGTCCAGCAGTTGGCTTTGCGGCAGCAGCACCATCAGTGCGCCCACCTCGTCGTCCAGCAGCACCGCCTGTACACAGGCTTGAGCCGGCGGGGGGGGATGCGCCAACACTTCACGGTAGGCAACGCCGAGCTTGTCGAGCAGCAACCGGATAACCGACGGTGTTTGTGGGGTTGCGGTGTCCAAGGCAGCTTGAGTCATGGTCCGTGTCCACTGGTTCCTAAAAGCGAAGTATAACCAGCCTCGCCGGGAGGCTGGATCCATTGACCACTTGGGTCAGACTTGGCCGTACTGTTGCCCGTGACGCAGCCAGCGTTCAAGCAAGGGGCTGACATGTTCCGGCCAGCGGGCCACCAATGCCTGGGCTGCATCACGAACGGCCGGGAGCAGATCGGCATCGCGCATCAGGTCAGCGACCTTGAACTGCAGCAGACCCGTCTGGCGCGTGCCGAGCATCTCGCCCGGGCCGCGCAGCTCCAGGTCCTTTTCCGCGATGATGAAGCCATCGTTGGTTTCGCGCATGATGCCCAGGCGCTCGCGGCCCACCTGTGACAAGGGCGGGTGATACAGCAGAACGCAGTGGCTGGCAGCGCTGCCACGGCCCACCCGCCCACGCAACTGGTGCAGCTGGGCCAACCCCAGGCGCTCTGGGTTTTCGATGATCATCAGGCTGGCGTTGGGCACATCGACGCCAACTTCGATCACGGTCGTGGCAACCAGCAGCTGCAGATCACCGGCTTTGAATTGCGCCATGATCTCGGCTTTTTCTGCCGGTTTCATACGCCCGTGAATCAGCCCGACCCGCAATTCGCCCAGGGCGCTGCCAAGTTCCTCGTAGGTGCTCTCGGCGGCCTGGCAGGTCAGCTCTTCAGACTCCTCGATAAGGGTACAGACCCAGTAGGCCTGACGCCCTTCAGCACAGGCGGCGCGTACCCGCTCGACCACTTCGAAGCGACGGCTGTCGGCCACCAGCACCGTGTTGACCGGTGTACGCCCGGGAGGCAATTCGTCCAGCACGGAAGTATCCAGGTCAGCATAGGCGCTCATGGCCAAGGTACGCGGAATGGGCGTCGCCGTCATGATCAGCTGATGAGGACACAACTCGCCATTCACACCCTTTTTGCGCAACGCCAGACGCTGCTGGACGCCAAAACGGTGCTGCTCGTCGATGATGGCCAGGGCGAGGTGCTTGAACTTGACCTCTTCCTGGAACAGGGCGTGGGTACCCACCACCATTGGCGCACCGGCGGCGATCTGCTCCAGTGCACTGACCCGGGCCTTGCCCTTGAGCTTGCCGGCCAGCCAGGCGACTTCGATGCCCAGTGGCTCCAGCCAGCGCTTGAAGGTGATGTAGTGCTGCTCGGCAAGAATCTCGGTAGGTGCCATCAGCGCCACCTGGTAACCCGCCTCCAACGCCTGCAGGGCTGCCAGTGCCGCGACCACGGTCTTGCCGGCGCCCACATCACCTTGCACCAGGCGCAGCATGGGTTCGTGCTGGCTGAGGTCGTAGGCAATTTCATTGGCGACCCGCTGCTGCGCCCCCGTAGGCTTGAAGCCGAGATTGGCCAGGTACTCGTCCTGCAGGCGTGAAGGCTTGGGCAGCACCGGTGCGCGCAGGCTGCGCAGGCTTTCGCGCAATCGCTGCTGCGACAGCTGGTGGGTCAGCAGTTCTTCGAATGCCAGGCGGTGCTGGGCCCAGTGGTGGCCTTCGGCAAGCTCATCGAGGTCGGCGTCAGCCGGCGGGTTGTGCAAGTACCGTATGGCATCGTCCAACGGGGCCAGCTGATAATCGCGCGCAAGCTCCTCGGGCAGCCAGTCCGGCAGGCTGCGCGGCCCGAGCAAGGCCAGGCTCTGTTGGCAGAGCAGGCGTAGCCGTTGCTGGGTGAGCCCCTCGGTAGACGGGTAAATCGGGGTAAGCGTCTGTTCGACCGGCGGCGGCGGTTCGTCGCCGTTCAGTGCACGGTATTCAGGATGATAGATCTCCAGGCCCGATGCGCCCGGCCGGGCTTCGCCATAGCAACGCAGGTGAGTGCCGCGCTTGAGCCCTTCCTTCTGTGCGTTGCTGAAATGGTAGAAGCGCAGGCTCAGCACGCCGCTCCCGTCGCCCAGACGAACGACGAGGCTACGTCGCTTGCCCATGGTCACGTCCGCGCCGCTGACCACGCCCTCGATCACCGCGTCCTGCCCTGGCCGCAGTTGCCCGATCGGCACCACGCGGGTGCGGTCCTGGTAACGCAAGGGCAGGTGAAACAACACGTCCTGCAGGTTTTCCAGGCCCACCTTGGCAAGCTTCTGCGCCATGGCGTCACCGACACCCTTGAGCACAGTGACCGGTACCTTCGACAACTCACTCATGGCTCAGGCAGTTTGCTCGGTGGGCGTTTTGGCGACCGAGCACAGGCGGATCGAGTCGGCAAGAATCTCGATGGCCTTGGGCCGCGGGAAACTGGCGCGCCACGCGATCGCCACGGTACGAAATGGCGCTGGTGCTGTCAGCGGACGCACTTCGATCACGCCCGGTGCGTAGTGATGACTGTGCACGGCAGACAGCGGCAGGATGGAGACACCCAGCCCAGAGGCCACCATGTGGCGGATGGTTTCCAGCGAGCTGGATTCGACCGTGGTGTGGCGTGCGCCTTCACCGCCCTTGTTCAGGGTAGGGCACGCCTCCAGCACCTGGTCACGGAAGCAGTGACCTTCGCCCAGCAGCAACAGGCTCTTGTCGTTGAGCGATGCCGCATCGATGGTTTTCTTCGCCGTCCACGGGTGGTCGGCTGGCATCAGTGCGCAGAAAGGCTCGTCGTAGAGCGGCAGGGTCAGCACGTCGGCTTCGTTGAAGGGCAAGGCGACGATCACCGCATCCAGTTCACCGTTACGCAGCTTCTCACGCAGCACATGGGTGAAATTTTCCTCGATGTACAACGGCATCTGCGGGGCCACACGGTGCAGCTGTGGGATCAGGTGAGGAAAGAGGTAGGGGCCGACGGTGTAGATCGCGCCTACCTTGAGCGGGGCGGTCAATTGGTTCTTGCCGGCCTGGGCCAGTTCGCGGATGCCCTGAGCCTGTTCGAGCACTTTCTGGGCCTGGGCCACGATGCCTTCGCCAACCGGCGTGAGGCGCACCGCGCTCTTGCTGCGCTCGAAGATCAGTACGCCGAGCTCATCCTCGAGCTTCTTCACACCCACCGAAAGGGTAGGCTGGCTCACATGGCAACGCTCGGCTGCATGGCCGAAGTGCTGTTCCTGGGCGAGTGTGACGATGTAACGGAGTTCTGTGAGGGTCATAACGTGCGTCCATGAAGTTGCGAGCCCAGCATAGCGGCTGCAATCGATAGACGCACGTTATCAGACTTGCCGACTTGTGACAGAAACAAAACGTCAGCGGCGGTCCAGTGAGTACACGAACGGCGCGACGACTTCGATCGTCCCGTTGTTCAGCAGCTCAGCCGGCGGTTTGGGTACCTTGCCCGCTCGCCGAATCATTTCCATGGTTGCCCGGTCCAGGGACGCACTACCCGACCCACCGGCCAGTGAGTACGACACGACCTTGCCCTCGGCATCGACTACGAAACGCAGGCGATTGATGCCCTGCAAGCCTCTGCGCCGCGCGTCTTCCGGGTACCGCTTGTACTTCGCCAGATGGCGCAACAGGTCACTCTGCCAGGTCGGCAGTGCGGTGCTGTTGGAGGCGACGCTCGGTGCGGGCGCTGCGGACTTCTGCGGCGGCGTATTGCTCGGTGGTGCGTCTAACGTTTCCTTGGTCGGCGGCGCTTCCTTCGGCGGCTCAGGCTTTTTCTCAGGCTTGGGCGGCTGTGGCTTGGCCTTCGGCTTGGGCGGCTTGGGAATGGCAATCTTGGGTTTAGGGGCTTCCACTACCTTCGGCAGCGGGGGTTCTTCGACCGGCGCCGGTGGTTGGGGAACTGCTTTGGGAGGGGGTGGTGGCGCAGGCTCCGGCAGCGGTGCCAGCTCGACCATCATGGCTGCCGGCGGCAGCTCGATGGCCTGGGGCACCGACCAGTTGAGCATGAGCAGCACAGCGACGGCATGGACACCCAGCACAAGCGCCAGGCTGCCGCTGTAACGCGCCAGATTGTGCCGCGTCTTCGTCATTTCTTGGCTGCCGTCTCAAGACCTACCAGACCGACTTTGAGGTAGCCGGCCGCGCGCATGTTATTCATCACTTCCATCAGGTCACCGTAGTCCACGCCTTTGTCGGCCTGGAAGAAGATGGTGGTGTCCTTGTCACCCTTGGTCTTGGCGTCCAGCATCGGGCCGAGACGCTCGGGCGTTGGGACCGGGTCATCGCCGACATAGAGCTTCTGGTCGGCCTTGACGCTGACGAAGACAGGCTTCTCGGGCCTGGGCGCCGGCTTGGCCGTCGAAGCAGGCAAGTCGACCTTGATGTCGACCGTGGCAAGGGGCGCTGCGACCATGAAGATGATCAGCAGCACCAACATCACGTCGATAAACGGCGTCACGTTGATTTCGTGGTTTTCGGCGAGGTCGTCGCCACCTTCGTTCAGATGCAGGCCCATGGCTTACCCCACTTTCACCATGTGCGGGGCGGCGCGATCGCTGCCCTGATGGTCCAGGTCACGGCTGACCAGCAGCAGCACCTGGGCCGAAGCGTCGGACACCTGTGCCTTGTAGCCGGCGATGGAGCGGGCGAAGACGTTGTAGATGACCACGGCCGGGATGGCGGCAACCAGGCCCAGTGCGGTGGCCAGCAGCGCTTCGGCAATACCCGGGGCGACCACGGCGAGGTTGGTGGTCTGAGTCTTGGCGATGCCGATGAAGCTGTTCATGATGCCCCACACGGTGCCGAACAGGCCCACGAATGGCGCAGTGGAACCAATGGTGGCCAGCACGCCCGTGCCGCTGCTCATATTTCGCCCGCTGGCGTGTACCAGTCGTTCCAGGCGGAAGCTCACGCGCTCCTTGATGCCTTCCTTTTCACGGGCATTGGCCGACAGGCGCATTTCCTCGAGCGCATCGTGAACCAGGGTATGGGCCAGGGTGCCTTGCTTGTCGGAGACTTCGCTGGCTTCCTTGAGGCTGGTCGATTTCTTCAGGCGGGCGATTTCCCCGCGCAGGCGGCGCTTGGCCCCCATCAACTCGAAGCCTTTGGCGATCCAGATGGTCCAAGTGATGATCGAGGCGATGGCCAGGCCGATCATGACGGCCTTGACCACGACATCGGCGTTCTTGTACATGCCCCAAGGCGACAGGTCATGGGCCATGCCGAGCGAGGTATCTTCCACCAGGGCTTGGGCGTCCGGGTCTGCAGCAACCGGAGCCTGTGCAACGGTACCCGGTGCCGCTTCGCCGGCCGGAGCGCTAGCTGGTGCAGCAGCGCTGGCCGCCGGGGCCGTCACTGGGGCAGCGGCATTGGGCTCATCGGCCATGGCGACCGGGGCCAGCGCCAGGCTGAGAATCAGCGCAGCGGTGGCACGCCAGGCGCGCGATGGGGTTGGCGAAGCGGAAGGTTGGGTACGTGTCATGCTGGCCGGACCTGATGAAGATGATGGGTGAGCGTTCTTCAAGGCCTCGAGGCAGGCCGAGAACAATTTGGTCGCCATTATTGCAAGTAATTCTTGTTAACAAAAGTAATATTGTTGCTTTTTCTCCTGCAGAGGGGCTGAGCAATCGGCCCTAGAGGGCTTCAGATGTCTGACTTGAGTGTGTTGATCGTAGGATGTGGGGACGTCGGCAGTCGCCTGGCTCGGCAAATGCTGACGCGTGGTTGGCAAGTCAGCGGCCTGCGCCGTTCGGTGGCGCAGTTGCCTGATGGCGTAGCGCCGATTGCAGCTGATCTGTCGAACCCGAACATCCCAGCTGCCTGGCCTGAGCGGGCACCTGACTACGTGGTGTATTGCGTGGCTGCCAGCCAGCATGACGAGGCAGGGTATGAGGCGGCGTATGTCCTAGGGTTGCGTCACGTGCAGCGCTGGCTGGCCGAGCGTGGGCACCAACCCCGACGCCTTTTGTTCGTGTCCAGCAGCAGCGTGTTTGGGCACAAGGGTGGGGAGTGGGTTGATGAGCAATCGGTCACCGAACCTGAGGGGTACTCGGGGCGCATCATGCTCGAGGCTGAAAGGCTGGCGCTGTCCGGTGCTGCGCCAGCCAGCGTGGTTCGCCTGACCGGCATCTACGGGCCAGGTCGAGAGTGGCTGTTGCGTCAGGTGCGTCAGGGTTATCGCGTCGCCGAGCAACCGCCGTTGTATGGCAACCGTATTCACGTGGACGATGCTGCCAGCCTGCTGGCATTTCTGCTGCAATGCGACAGCCAAGGCAAGGCGCTGGACGATTGCTACATCGGCGTGGACGACAGCCCGGCACCGCTGGCCGAAGTCGTGGCCTGGCTGCGTGAACAGTTGGGGGTTAGGCAGTGGTCCGATGAGGAGCGTGTGCGTCGCACGGGCAGCAAGCGCTGCAGCAACGCCCGCGCACGGGGGCTAGGCTGGTCCCCGCAGTACCCCAGTTACAAGGAAGGCTACGCAGCGATCCTCGGGCAATGATCCCCTGGCCGGCGCGCAGGTAGCTTGCGTTACCTGCGCGCCGGCTGGGGTATCGTCAGTTGTGTTGCAGCAGCCACTGGCGCTTGCCGGCTGCGAGCATCGGCATTTCATCCGGCTGGGCGCGGTTCACCGCCTGGAAGATTTCCAGCTGATTGCCATTGCGCTTGATGATGAACGGGGCCCCGCGCTGGTTGCGCTCCAGCCACAGGCTGTCATTGCTGCCGCCCATCGTTGCGCAATCACCGGCCAGGCACAGGGCGAAACGATCCGGACCGGGCAGGCCGGTGACGTTGCCGCTGTCGCTGAACGTTACGTTGGCGCCCTTGCCTGGGCCCTCCATGATTGTCCAGGCGCCGCCGAGATAAGCCTGGTACAGCGCCTGCTCGAAGCTGCTGCCCAGTGGCGCATTGTTGCCACTGGGCGTCTTGGCACGCTCGAAGCGCTGTTTCGCGCCTCGCTGGTCGACTGTTTGCAGTTCGTCGCCGTCCAGCGACAGTTGCTCGGTGGCACCGCCTTCGAAGGTGGCCAGCCACTGCTTGTCATTGGCGCTGAGCTGACCATCCGAGGCCTCGAACCCGTTGCTATAGCTGGCGCGCTGGGTAGCAACATCGAGCTTCCACTCGAAGACCGGGCCATGCTCATTCAGGGCCTGGCGAAGGTTGCCTTGCTTGACGGCCGCAGTGATGGCGTCCTGGTTGATCCAGGTGCCGTTGAAGTCTTCAGGTTTGTGGCTGGCGCAGCCGCCCAGGACCAGGGCTGCCAGCGTAAGAGGCAATGCTATGCGCATGTCGGGAACCTTCCAGGAGAGGGAAAGGCGGCGAGTGCAATGCCCGCCGCCTGGGGCATCACTCGATGACGAGGATGGCGTCCATCTCGACCTGCGCGCCTTTTGGCAGCGCGGCCACGCCGATGGCGGCGCGAGCGGGGTAGGGCTGCTCGAAGTAGCGACCCATCACCTCGTTGACCTTGGCGAAATGGCTCAGGTCGGTCAGGAAGATGTTCAGCTTGACGATGTCCTTGAACGAACCGCCTGCTTCTTCCGCCACAGCCTTGAGGTTCTCGAACACCTGGACGGTCTGGGCCTCGAAGCCTTCGACCAGTTCCATGGTCTTGGGGTCCAGCGGGATCTGGCCAGACATGTACACGGTGTTACCGGCCTTGATCGCCTGCGAATAGGTGCCGATGGCGGCAGGGGCCTTGTCGCTGTTGATGACGGTCTTGCTCATGATGACTCCTTGCGGTTGGCGGACTACGTACGCATGCGGGTGATGCGAACCACACCGGTCAGGGTACGCAGCTTCTTGATCACACGCGCCAGGTGCACGCGGTCGTGCACGCTGACCACCAGTTGGACCACGCTGATACGGCCGTCGCGTTCGTCCATGCTGATCTTCTCGATGTTGCCATCGGCCGCGTTGACGCTGCTGGCCAGCAAGGCAATCAGGCCGCGCTGGTGCTCCAGCTCTACGCGCAACTCGACGTTGAATTCGCCAGTGATGTCCTTGGCCCAGGAAAGCTGGACGCATTTCTCGGGGTTGTGGCGAATTTCACTGATGTTTCGGCAGTTCTCAAGGTGCACGACCATGCCCTTGCCCGCCGAAAGGTGACCCACGATCGGGTCGCCCGGAATCGGCGTGCAGCACTTGGCATAGCTGAGCACCAGGCCTTCGGTACCGCGAATCGCCAGCGGACCTTCGGGGGCCGGCAGTTGCTCGCCTTCTGCAGACAGCAGACGGCGCGCGACCACGTAGGCCATGCGGTTGCCCAGCCCGATGTCTTCAAGCAGGTCTTCGATCAATTCCAGGCGGTATTCGCTGAGGATGGCCTGCACGCGCTCGCGGGGAATCTGATCCAGCGCGCTGTCGAAACCAGTCAGTACCTTATTGAGCAGCCGCTCGCCCAGGCTGATGGATTCGGAGCGGCGCTGCTGCTTGAGCGCATGGCGAATATGTGTGCGCGCCTTGCCGGTGACCACGAAATTGAGCCACGCCGGATTGGGTCGAGCCCCCGGTGCGCTGACGATCTCTACCGTCGAGCCACTCTGCAACGGCTCGGAGAGCGGTGCCAGGCGCCGGTTGATACGGCATGCGATGCAGCTGTTGCCAACGTCGGTGTGCACTGCGTAGGCGAAGTCCACGGCAGTGGAACCCTTGGGCAGCTCCATGATGCGGCCTTTGGGCGTGAAGACGTACACCTCGTCCGGGAACAGGTCGATCTTGACGCTCTCGATGAACTCCAGCGAGTTGCCTGCACGTTGCTGCAATTCAAGGATGCCTTTGACCCACTGCCTGGCACGGGCATGGTTGCCCTTGGGCTGCTCATCCCCATTGGCCTTGTACAGCCAGTGCGCAGCGATACCGTTATTGGCCATCTCTTCCATTTCGCGCGTACGGATCTGGATTTCGATGGGCACGCCGTGCATGCCGAACAAGGTGGTGTGCAACGACTGATAGCCGTTGGCCTTGGGAATGGCGATATAGTCCTTGAACCGCCCTGGCAGCGGTTTGTACAGGTTGTGCACGGCACCGAGGACGCGGTAGCAGGTATCGACCTTGTCGACGATGATGCGGAAGGCATACACGTCCATGATCTCGTTGAAGGCGCGACGCTTGCCGCGCATCTTCTTGTAGATGCCATAGAGGTGTTTTTGCCGGCCACTGATCTCGCCTTCGATACCGTCGGCAGCCAGGCAGTTGGCCAGCGACTGCTCGATCTTGGCGACGATTTCCTTGCGGTTGCCCCGTGCACTTTTGACGGCGCGATGAATCAGCGACGAGCGCATCGGGTGCATGGCCTTGAAGCCAAGGTCTTCGAACTCGACGCGTACCGTGTGCATCCCCAGGCGGTTGGCGATGGGGGCGTAGATCTCGAGGGTTTCCTTGGCAATCCGGCGTCGTTTCTCGCCGGACAGCACTTCCAGGGTGCGCATGTTATGCAGGCGGTCGGCCAGCTTGACCAGGATCACGCGAATGTCGCGTGCCATGGCCATGGCCATTTTCTGGAAGTTCTCGGCTTGCGCCTCGGCCTTGGTTTCGAAGTTCATCTGGGTCAGCTTGCTGACGCCGTCCACCAGCTCGGCAACCGTCTCGCCAAACTGCTGGCTGAGGGCTTCCTTGGCAATGCCGGTGTCTTCGATCACGTCATGGAGCATGGCTGCCATCAGGCTTTGATGGTCCATGTGCATGTCGGCAAGGATGCTGGCCACGGCCAACGGGTGCGTTACGTAGGGCTCGCCACTGCGGCGACGTTGCCCATCGTGCGCTTGTTCTGCGTAGAAGTAGGCACGCCGTACCAGGTTGACCTGTTCGGGGCCCAGGTAAGTCGACAGCCGTTCGGCCAAGGCCTCTATACCCGGCATGGCTTAGCCTCCTGCCGAGATAGGGGGCCTTGCGCCTTGCGACGTCGACCGGGCATCAATCAGACAGCCTCGTTCGACTCGTCCTCGAACGCGGCAAAGACCGGATCCTCGGTGACAATTTCTTCAGCGGCGATGAATTCGTTGGTCACGATGCCTTCGGCGATTTCGCGCAGGGCAACGACGGTGGGCTTGTCGTTTTCCCACGCAACGCGTGGCTCTTTACCGCCGGTCGCCAGCTGGCGAGCGCGCTTGGTCGAGAGCATGACCAGCTCAAAACGGTTATCCACGTGTTCCAGACAGTCTTCAACAGTTACGCGGGCCATGGTCTTCCTCAGTAGCAAATGCGGTAGGCGTGCAGCCCATTAGTGGGCAGGCGGACTCGATAGTATAAAAATTCACCAGCCAATAGGGAAGCGCTGTTTTGTCGAGCGCCGCCGTGCGGTGCGCTGCGAGTCATTCAGGTACTGCGGTGCATGCCCGCGTTTGCCAGGCCTGACGATACCTCTGGGGCGCAGTGCAAGGACCGCCATAGACGCCTTGCAATGGCCCCGACAATAACCTCAGAGCATTGCGTCGCGCAACCGCGGGGTGAGCTCCTCGAAAAGGGTTTGGACCGAGCGCAGCGCGCGGCAGTCCGGTCGGGTCAAGAGCCACAACTGGGTGTCGCAACCTGGCAGCGGCCCGCTGAGTGCATCGACCCCTGGCAGGCTATGCACCATGTAGTCCGGCAGCGCTGCCACGCCCAGGCCAGCGGTGACCAGTTGGGCAATGGTGGACATGCTGCTGCACTGGTAGCGCGGGCTCAGGCCAGGGTGTTGCTGGTTGCGCCAGACCACCGTCGGATGGTCCTGCATGGCGTCATCCGGCGCGATCCATGGCACCGCGCTGGCGCTTTCACCGAGGCGGTCGCGCCACTGAGGTTGGCCACATATCACGTAGGACGTTGACCCCAGGTTGCGCCCCACCAGGTGTTCGGGAGGCGTGTTGGTCAAACGCAGGGCGATGTCTGCATCTCGCCGGCTGAGGTTGGCGAACACGTTTGAGGTGCCCATCTCCAGCGACAGCGCGGGGTAATTCTGCATGAAGTCGGCCAGTGCAGGCAGCAGCAGGCTGTGCATGACGGCCTCAGTGCAGGTCAGGCGCACGGTGCCGCTGACGACCTGTTCACCGCTGGTCATGGCAATGCGCGCCGCCTCGAGTGCTTGCTCGGCGCGCTCGGCCTGCTCGGCGAGGGCCTGTGCAGTATCGGTAGGCAAGTAGCCTTTGCGGCTCTTGACGAACAGAGCCGTGCCCAGCGCCGACTCCAGGCGGCGTATCGACCGGAAAACGGTCGATACGTCCACTTTGAGCAACTCGGCCGCCTTGGCCAGAGAGCGCCCGCGTTCCAACGCCAGAACCAGGGAAAGATCGGCATGGGTAATTTGATATTGCATTGGTGCACGCTCTCGTTGCCGAATTGCCAATGTCTGTTGCGTCAGAGCCATTTTATAGTGAAACGACCCCCGGGAATCAATGCGCCCGCTGCGGTTACCAATCCCCACGATGGGAAAGTGAAAACAACAACAGCTGCAACCATCGTCGCCTACCAGGCGCCAGCCGTCTCTCCACATCGCCGCAGCCCAGCAAAGGATGTACAGCCATGACGTCGGTAGCCCCGTGCGCCCGTTCCTCACGCGAGATGAATGACTTCCTGCAGGCACACCCCGACACCCAGTACGTCGACTTGCTGATTGCCGATATGAATGGAGTCGTGCGCGGCAAGCGCATCGAGCGGGCCAGCTTGCACAAGGTGTATGAGCGAGGCATCAACCTGCCGGCATCGCTGTTTGCGCTCGACATCAACGGCGCCACCGTAGAAAGCACCGGGCTGGGCCTGGATATGGGCGATGCCGATCGCATCTGCTACCCCATTGCCGGTACGCTTGCGCACGAGCCCTGGCAGAAGCGTCCCACCGCCCAGTTGCTCATGACCATGCACGAACTGGACGGTCAGCCGTTCTTCGCTGATCCGCGCGAGGTCTTGCGTCAGGTCGTGAGCCGGTTCGACGCGCTGGGCCTGTCCCTGTGCGTTGCGTTGGCGCTCGAGTTCTACCTGATCGACCAGGACAACCTCAATGGGCGACCGCAGCCGCCGCGCTCGCCGTTATCCGGCAAGCGTGCCCATTCGACCCAGGCCTACTTCATCGACGACCTGGACGAGTACGCCGACTGTTTGCAGGACATTCTCGAAGCGGCAAAGGCCCAGGGCTTGCCGGTGGATGCCATCGTCAAGGAAAGCGCACCTGCGCAGTTCAAGGTCAATCTGCATCACGTGGCTGACCCTCTGAAAGCTTGTGATCAAGCGATCCTGCTCAAGCGCCTGATCAAGAACGTTGCCTACGACCACGAAATCGACACGACATTCATGGCCAAGCCCTATCCCGGCCAGGCGGGCAGTGGTCTACATGTTCACCTGTCGCTGGTAGAAAAACACAGCGGCAGGAACCTCTTTGCAAGCGAAGACCCACTGAGGTGCGACGCGCTGCGCCATGCTATCGGCGGCATGCTGCAGACGCTCCCTGCGTCCATGGCCTTCCTGTGCCCGAACATCAATTCGTATCGCAGGTTCGGCGCCCAGTTCAATGTGCCAAATGCCCCAGGCTGGGGCTTGGATAACCGTACCGTCGCCCTGCGTGTACCGACAGAAAACAGCCGAAGCACGCGCCTGGAACATCGCGTGGCAGGTGCAGACGCCAATCCCTACCTAATGCTTGCTGTGATTCTTGCTGGCGTTCACCATGGCCTGACCCACCAGATCGAGCCGCAGGCGCCCATTGAAGGCAATGCTTTCGAGCAACTGGAGCAGAGCCTTGCGAACAACCTGCGCGACGCGTTGCGTGCGCTGGAAGACAGTGACGTACTCAGGCAATACATCAGTGCGCACTACATCGATGTCTTCGTGGCCTGCAAGGACAGCGAGCTGGCCGAATTCGAGGCGTCGATTTCCGACCTCGAATACAACTGGTACCTGCACACGGTGTAGCGCCAAGGCGCCTGCATGAGGCCAGGGGAAGGTTTCGCAGCGGGCTCTGAGTGGGCAGGCCTTGGCGAGAGGCTTGTTAAAAACAATTCCAACATCTACGGCTGATACTCATGAGCGATTACACAGAAGCCGGCCGCCCACCCGATGTGGCGGCTGGCGAAAGCATCCAACAGGGTAGCAAGGGCCTGGCCAAGGGCCGATTGGGGCTGTTGGCCAGCGTGGTGCTGGGCATCTCCACCATTGCGCCGGTCTACACCCTTACCGGCGCCTTGGGCCCGACCGTGCGCGAGGTCGGGGCTCACCTGCCGGCGGTGTTCATCGTCGGGTTCCTGCCTATGCTGCTGGTCGCCCTGGGCTATCGCGAGCTGAATTCGGCCGAGCCGGACAGCGGTACGTCGTTCACCTGGTCGGCGCGAGCCTTCGGCCCGATGATCGGGTGGATCGGCGGTTGGGGGCTGGTGGTGGCGACTACTATCGTGCTGTCGAACTTGGCCGGTGTGGCGGTGGATTTCTTCTACCTGTTCCTCGGCCAGATCACGGGCAACCCTGAACTGGCGGCGCTTGCCGACAACTTGCTGATCAACATCGTGACCTGTTGCGTGTTCATTGCCTTGGCCGTATGGATCTGTTGCCGAGGCATGACCACGACCATGACCGTGCAGTACGGTCTGGTGGCGTTGCAACTGCTGGTACTGGTGGGCTTTGCCTTCGCAGCGTTCGGCGAAACAACGGCGCCACCGCCCCTGGCGTTCGATTTCGCCTGGTTCAACCCGTTCGGGGTTGAATCCTTCTCGGCGTTCGCCGCCGGCCTATCGTTGTCGATCTTCATTTTCTGGGGCTGGGACGTATGCCTGACCGTCAGTGAAGAGTCGGTAGGCAGCGAAGAGGTTCCGGGCAAGGCAGCCACCTGGACCGTGCTGTTGATTCTGGGCCTGTACCTGCTGACGGCCATTGCCACCTTGCAGTTCGCCGGCATCAGCGAGTCGGGGCTGGGCCTGAATAACCCGCGCATCCAGGAAAACGTGTTCGCTCACCTGGCCGGCCCGGTCATGGGGCCGCTGGCAATCCTGATGTCCATCGCGGTACTGGCCAGCACTGCCGCTTCCTTGCAATCGACCTTCGTCTCGCCTGCGCGCACCCTGCTTGCCATGGGCTACTACGGGGCGGTACCGCAGAAGTTTGCCAAGGTCTGCCCGCGCTCACAGACGCCGCGTTACGCCACGATCTGCGCCGGGGTGGCCGCCGGACTTTTCTACGTCACCATGCGCACGCTCAGCGAGAACGTACTGGCCGACACCATCACCGCCCTGGGCATGATGATCTGCTTCTATTACTCACTCACGGCCTTCGCCTGCGTCTGGTATTTCCGCAGCAGCCTGTTCGGCAGCCTTCGGCATTTACTCATACGCGGGCTGTGCCCTTTGGTGGGCGGGGTGATTCTGTCGGTGATCTTCGTGCGCACGGCCATAGACAGCGCCTCGCCGGACTTCGGCAGTGGCTCGCACGTGGGCGGGGTCGGGCTGGTGTTCGTGATCGCGGCGATCATCTCTGTCCTGGGGATCGTGTTGATGCTGATGTCCCGGCTGCGAGCCCCGGCCTACTTCCTGGGGGCTACGCTGCGTCAGCACGCCACTTTGCCGTTGCAGGACTGACCAGGGCCAGGGCCTTGCCTAAGACGTGCTGAAGGTTATGCAAGGGCCTCCCAGGAGGCCCGTGCACATCAGCCGATCAACTGCTCGAGCAGTGCCCCATGACGGTGTTGCTGCTTCTTCAGGAGCAGCCGATTGGCACGGAACACGGCCTTCAAGTCCGCCAGTGCCGTATCGAAAACATCGTTGATGATCACGTAGTCGTACTCGTTGTAATGCACCATCTCGCTGACGGCCTCTTTCATGCGCCCGGCGATGATCGCGTCACTGTCCTGGCCTCGGCCATCAAGGCGCTCGCGCAATGCGGCCTGGCTTGGCGGCAGGATGAAGACCGACAGCGCCTGTGGCATCAGCTTGCGCACCTGCTGCGCGCCTTGCCAGTCGATTTCCAGGATCAGGTCGAAGCCTTGGTCCAGCGTCTGCTGCAGGGCGCTGCGCGAGGTGCCATAGAAGTTGCCGAACACCTCGGCATGCTCCAGAAAATCGCCCTGTTCGATCAGTGCCCTGAACGCATCATGCTCGACGAAATGGTAGTTCACACCATGCTGCTCGCCAGGACGCATGGCGCGGGTAGTGTGCGAGACGGAAACACGGATCTGCTTGTCGTCCTGGGTCAGGGCGTTGACCAGGCTGGTCTTGCCGGCGCCGGACGGAGCGGAAACGATATAGAGGGTGCCGCTGGTGTGGTTCATGGTCGGTGTGGCCTTACTCGATATTCTGTACTTGTTCACGCATCTGTTCGATCAGTACCTTCAAATTGACCGCCGCCTGCGTGCTGCGGGGATCGAAGGCTTTGGAACCGAGCGTGTTGGCTTCGCGATTGAGTTCTTGCATCAGGAAATCCAGACGACGCCCGGCGGCACCTGCACCCTTGAGTACGCGTCGTACTTCGGCGACATGGGTGTCGAGGCGATCAAGCTCCTCGGCCACGTCGCTCTTCTGGGCCAGCAGGACCATTTCCTGTTCCAGGCGCTGCGGGTCGATTTCAGCCTGAAGGTCGTTGAAGCGGTCCAGGATCTTCTGACGTTGCGTGGCCAGCATCTGCGGCACCAGCGCTCGCAGC
Organism: Pseudomonas sp. xss_4; assembly: GCF_043104125.1. NCBI lineage: Bacteria > Pseudomonadati > Pseudomonadota > Gammaproteobacteria > Pseudomonadales > Pseudomonadaceae > Pseudomonas > Pseudomonas sp. xss_4. The sequence continues at coordinate 24,099 of NZ_JBICKJ010000048.1, read as the reverse complement.
GTCGTGACCTCTTCGGCCATGCTGTCCAGGCGCTCGTTGATCAGACGGGCCAGTTCCTGGCCTTCGCGCTGACGCCCGGCCTTGAGTTCGGCAAGCGCGTCGTTGAACAGTGCCATGGCCTGGGCATTGAGTGCCTGTGGGTCGCTGGCATCAGCGACCAATACGCCCGGCCAAGACAGCACTTCCAAGGGGTTGAGCGGCGCCGGCTGCTGGATCAACGCCGCCACTTGCTCGGCGGCGGCCACTAGCTGCGCAGCGCGCTCGCGGTCGACCTGCAACGGCTTGCCGCTGCTGTCCTCGTTCAGGCGCAGGGTGCACTCCACCTTGCCTCGGGAAAGGCCTTGGCGCAGGCCTTCACGCACGCCACCTTCAAGGTCGCGCAGGGCGTCGGGCAGGCGCAGGTGCGGCTCCAGGTAACGGTGGTTGACCGAGCGCAGCTCCCAGACCAGGGTGCCTTGGCTGCCGGCGCGCTCGACCCGTGCGAACGCGGTCATGCTGTGCACCATGGGGGTACCTCGCGTATAGGTTGGACATTGCAGCCTGCTGGCTGCGAGGCGCAGGATTGTAGCGCACTGGGGCCTTGCGGCCCAATGCGCCGCTGCGCCTGAGCGACGGACAGGACCGCCGCAAATGCAGGCGCGCTGGACCGTCAGCGACGATAGGCGTGTCCTCACTAGGCTACGGGCTCTATAATGCCTGCCAGATTCAATGTCCCAGTACAGGTATCCCAGATGAAACGTCCAAGTGGTCGCGCCGCCGATCAGCTCCGCTCGATCCGCATCACCCGCAACTACACCAAGCACGCCGAAGGGTCGGTACTGGTCGAGTTCGGTGACACGAAAGTCATCTGCACGGTCAGCGTGGAAAACGGCGTGCCGCGCTTTCTCAAAGGCCAGGGCCAAGGTTGGTTGACCGCCGAATATGGCATGCTGCCACGCTCGACGGGTGAACGTAACCAGCGCGAAGCCAGCCGTGGCAAGCAAGGTGGTCGCACGCTGGAGATCCAGCGCCTGATCGGCCGTTCATTGCGTGCGGCACTGGACATGAGCAAGCTCGGTGACATTACGCTTTACATCGATTGCGATGTCATCCAGGCCGATGGCGGCACCCGTACAGCCTCCATTACCGGTGCCATGGTTGCCGTCTGCGATGCCCTGGCCGTGATCAAGAAGCGTGGTGGCCTGAAGGCGGGCAATCCGCTCAAGCACATGATCGCCGCCGTGTCGGTGGGTATGTATCAGGGTGAAGCGGTGCTCGACCTGGACTACCTGGAGGACTCGGCAGCCGAAACCGACCTGAACGTGGTCATGACCAGCGCTGGCGGGTTCATCGAGGTGCAAGGTACGGCAGAAGGTGCGCCGTTCCAGCCAGAAGACTTCAACGCCATGCTTGCCCTGGCGCAGAAGGGCATGGACGAGATCTTCCAGCTGCAGCAAGCCGCGCTGGCAGACTGAACCTGATCAGGAGGGTGCAGGCATGACCGATCCGAATCTTTCGATCATCCCGCCCAGTGCCGAGGTCAGGCAGTGGGCGATGCTCTGCCACCTTTCCGCGCTCCTTGGCCTGGTGATCCCCCTCGGGCACCTGCTGGGGCCGTTGGTGCTGTGGCATCTGAAGCGCGAGCAGGACCCGTTCATCGATGCGCAAGGCAAGGAAGCGCTGAATTTCCAGATCAGCGTGACCGTGGCAGGGTTCATCTGCCTCCTGCTGATATTCGTGGTGATCGGGCTGGTGCTGTTTGCCGTACTGTCAGTAGCGGTGATGATTCTGATCGTCATTGCTGCGGTACGGGCCAACGAAGGCAAGCCTTACCGCTACCCCATGATCTGGCGACCGATCAAATAGCCAGGTGGGGCTGCAAGGCAGCCCCACTGGTTGCTCAGATGGTCAGCGTCCAGTCGTAGTCGACGATCAGCGGCGCATGCTGGGAGAAGCGCGGCTGGCGTGGCAAGCGCGCGTTGCGCACGAAGCGGCGCAGGCCGGGGGTAAGGATCTGGTAGTCGAACCGGTAGCCCAGGTTCAGCATTTCGGCCTGCTCGTTGTCCGGCCACCAGCTGTACTGGTCACCCTCACGGCTGACTTCTCGCAGGGCATCCACGTAACCCATCTCGCCGGTAATGGCATCCATCCAGGCACGCTCTGGCGGCAGGAAGCCCGGCGACTGCTGGCTGTCACGCCAGTTCTTGATGTCGAGCTTCTGCTGGGCCACATAGAACGAGCCGCAATAGATGTACTCGCGGCGCTTGCGACGCTGCTTGTCCAGGTACTTGGCGAAGTCGTCCATCAACTTGAATTTCTGGTTCAAGTCTTCGTCCCCGTTCATGCCCGAAGGCAAGAGCAGGCTGGCAATACTGACTTTGTCGAAATCTGCTTGCAGGTAACGCCCGTAACGGTCGGCTGTCTCGAAGCCCAGGCCGGTGATGACTGCCTTGGGCTGCATGCGCGAATAAAGGGCCACACCACCTTGGGCAGGCACCTCCGCGTCGCAGGCATAAAGGAAATAGCCATCGAGCTGGAAAGCTGGGTCATCGAGTTCAAAGGCCGAGGCGCGGGTATCCTGAAGGCAGATGACGTCGGCATTCTGGGCCTGTAGCCAGCTGAGCAAACCACGCTCGGCCGCAGCCTGAATGCCATTAACGTTCACACTGATGATCCGCATAAATGGCCCCATAAATCTCGTGCGTGTATGATACCCGAGCTCAACCCATTTAGCTAAATCCGTGGTGTCCGGGACTTTCCATGCAGCCGTATCAGCGCGACTTCATCCGTTTTGCCATCGATCGCGGGGTCCTGCGTTTCGGTGAATTCACTCTCAAGTCCGGGCGTACCAGCCCGTACTTCTTCAACGCCGGCCTGTTCAACACAGGTTCGGCGCTGGCCGAGCTGGGGCGTTGCTACGCCGCCGCCATCGTTGACAGCAAGATCTCGTTCGACGTGCTGTTCGGCCCGGCCTACAAGGGTATTCCCCTGGCCGCGACCACTGCCGTCGCGCTGGCTGACCAGCATCGGCAAGACGTGCCCTGGTGCTTCAACCGCAAGGAAGCCAAGGACCACGGCGAAGGCGGCAGCCTGGTCGGTGCGCCCCTGGCAGGCGATGTGCTGATCATCGACGACGTGATCACTGCCGGTACCGCCATTCGCGAAGTCATGCAGATCATCAAGGCGCAGCAGGCCAACGCCGCTGGCGTGCTGATCGCATTGAATCGTGAAGAGCGTGGCAATGGTGAGCTCTCGGCCATCCAGGAGGTAGAGCGCGACTTCGGCATACCGGTGGTCAGTATCGTCTCGCTGACTCAGGTACTGGAGTTCCTGGCTGACGACCCGCAACTCAAGCAGCACCTGCCGGCGGTTGAGGCCTATCGGGCGCAGTACGGGATCTGACCCAGGGCCTGGAAGCGAAAAAGGCGACCTCGGTTTGAGGTCGCCTTTTTTTGTGTCGCCAGTTTGGCCCTGTTACCGGCTGCCGGCGACAGGGCCATGCAGGTCAGGAAAGCGACTTGTGGTTGGTGATCAAAGTACCTACGCCGCTGTCGGTGAAGATTTCCAGCAGCACCGCGTTCGGCACGCGGCCGTCGATGATGTGTGAGCTGTTCACGCCGCCTTGCACCGCATCCAGGGCGCATTTGATCTTCGGAAGCATGCCACCGTAGATGGTGCCGTCGGCGATCAGCTCGTTGACCTGCTCTGTGGTCAACCCGGTCAGGACCTGGCCCTGCTTGTCCATCAGTCCGGCGATGTTGGTCAGTAGCATCAGCTTCTCGGCCTGCAGCGCTTCGGCGACCTTGCCTGCTACCAGGTCGGCATTGATGTTGTAGGACTCGCCATTGATGCCGACGCCGATGGGGGCGATCACGGGAATGAAATCACCCTTGACCAGCATGTTCAGCAGGTCGGTGTTCACGCTCACCACTTCACCCACATGGCCGATGTCGATGATCTCGGCGGTGGTCATTTCCGGCGTCTGGCGGCTGACGGTGAGCTTGCGTGCACGGATCAGCTCCGCGTCCTTGCCGGTCAGGCCGATGGCGCTGCCGCCATGCCGGTTGATGAGGTTGACGATGTCCTTGTTGACCTGGCCGCCCAGTACCATTTCCACAACGTCCATGGTCGCCGAATCGGTCACGCGCATGCCGTCGATGAAATGGCTTTCGATGGAGAGACGCTTGAGCAGATCACCGATCTGCGGGCCGCCACCGTGCACCACCACCGGGTTGATGCCCACGGCCTTCATCAGCACGATGTCGCGGGCGAAGCCCGTCTTGAGCTCCTCGCTTTCCATCGCGTTGCCGCCGTACTTGATCACCAGCGTCTTGCCGACGAAGCGGCGAATGTAGGGCAAGGCTTCGGACAGCACTTCGGCTACGTGGGTGGCGGCATCGCGATCGAGGGTCATGCAGGGCTCCTGTGAGGGCCAGATAGTCGGTCAGAACGGCAGTTGCAGGTCAGGCTCTACCCGCAGCAACTGCGTGCGAAAAACATCCTTGATACGCTGCAACTCGGCCTCGCTGTCGGCCTCGAAACGCAGTACCAGAACCGGCGTGGTGTTGGAGGCACGCACCAGGCCCCAGCCCTGTGCATAGTCCACTCGCACACCGTCGATGGTGGTCAGGCGCGCGTCACCCCAATCGGCGTCGCGTTGCAGTGCATCAATGATGCTGAATTTACCTTCGTCGGTCACATCAATATTGAGTTCCGGCGTGGAAATATCGTTGGGGAACGCGGCGAACACGGTTTCGGCGCTCTGCTCGGTCTTGCTGAGGATTTCCAGCAGGCGCGCAGCGCTGTAGATGCCGTCGTCGAAACCGTACCAGCGCTCCTTGATGAAGATATGACCGCTCATCTCGCCTGCGAGCAAGGCGCCGGTCTGCTGCATCTTCTTCTTCATCAACGAATGACCGGTCTTCCACATCAGGGTACGACCGCCCAATCGTTCGATCAGGGGGATCAGGCGTCGGGTGCATTTGACGTCGAAGATGATTTCGGCGCCTGGGTTGCGAGCCAGGACATCCTGGGCAAACAGCATCAGCAAGCGGTCGGCGTAGATGATGCTGCCGGCCTCGGTTACCACACCGACGCGATCCGCGTCGCCGTCGAATGCCAGGCCGAGGTCCGCCCCCGTGCGCCTGACCGTGTCGATCAGCACCTGAAGGTTCTGCGCCTTGCTGGGGTCGGGGTGGTGGTTCGGGAAGTTGCCGTCCACTTCGCTGAACAGCGCAATCACCTCGCAGCCCAACGCTTCTATCAGTTGCGGTGCGATCACGCCAGCGACGCCATTGCCGCAGTCCACGACCACCTTGAGCTTTCTGGCCAGCCTCACGTCACTGACGATCCGCTGGAAATAGCGCTCCAGAATCGCTACCTGTTGCACATGCCCTGTGCCAAAGGTCAGGTCATTGGCCTGCAAGCGGCTCAGCAGCGCCTGGATCTGCTCGTTGGCCAGGGTGTCGCCGGCAATGACGATCTTGAAGCCGTTGTAGTCCGGGGGGTTGTGACTACCGGTGAGCATCACGCCCGACTTGCCGCCTAGTACGTGGGTGGCGTAGTACAGCGCCGGCGTGGGGACCAGACCGAGGTCGTTCACATGGCAGCCTGCCTCGACCAGGCCGCGGATCAGAGGCTCGACGAGCAGTGGGCCGGACAGGCGACCGTCGCGGCCCACGCTGACCTGGGGTTCGCCCATGGCCAGGCTCTGTGCGCCGACGGCGCGGCCTATCCAGTAGGCGGTATCGGCGTGCAGTGTCTTGCCGACGATGCCGCGGATGTCGTAAGCGCGAAAGATACCTGGCGGCAAGTGGGCGTAAACCGCCGGGGCCATGTCGTTCATCTGGAAAACCCCATCAGTCAGAAGCGCTCGGTTGCAGGCGCACGCAGAGCGCTTGGACGAAGGTTGCGGCCCGGAGTTCGCCATCCGTGGCGATTTCGCTCATGTCCGGTTCAACGGGTGCCGGAATGACCAAAGCCACCGGCGCCGCGCTGGCTCTGGTCGAACGACTCGACGATCTCGAACTGCGCCTGTACCACGGGCACGAGCACCAGCTGGGCGATACGCTCACCGACTGCGATGGTGAAGGTGGTGGTGCCGCGGTTCCAGCACGACACCATCAGCTCGCCCTGGTAATCCGAATCGATCAGCCCAACCAGGTTGCCCAGCACGATGCCATGCTTGTGGCCCAGGCCCGAGCGCGGCAGCACCAGTGCGGCAAGACCCGGGTCGCTGATATGGATGGACAGGCCTGTCGGAATCAGCACCGTCTGGCCGGGTTCGAGCACCGTGTCTTGCGCGAGCAGGGCGCGCAGGTCCAGGCCGGCAGAGCCCGGCGTGGCGTATTGCGGCAACGGAAATTCGGTACCCAGGCGTGGGTCGAGGATCTTGGCTTGTAATGCGTGCATGTAACTTATTGAACCTGGTTGAGCCGTTCGGCGATGAAGGCAACCAGCTGGCGGGCGATCTTGCCCTTGCTGGTCTGCGCGAAGAGGGTCTGGTGCTGCTGGCGATCGATCACGGTCAAGGCGTTCTCTTCACTGTTGAAGCCGATGCTGGGGTTGGCCACATCGTTGGCGACGATCAGGTCGAGGTTTTTATCCTTGAGCTTGCGCGTGGCGTAATCGAGCAAGTGTTCGGTCTCGGCGGCGAAGCCGACACTGAAAGGGCGGTCGGTGCGACCGGCCAGGGTGGCAAGAATATCGGGATTGCGCACCATCTGCAGCAGCATGCCATCGCCAGTCGTGGGATCTTTCTTCAGTTTTTGTGGCGCTATCACCTCTGGGCGGTAGTCCGCCACCGCCGCCGACGCGATGAACAGGTCGCATGGCATGGCCGCCTCACAGGCCGCCAGCATGTCCCGCGCGCTGACCACGTCGATACGGCTGACCCGGTCGGGGGTAGGCAGGTGCACAGGGCCGGTCACGAGGGTCACCCGAGCCCCGGCTTCGGCGGCCGCCTCGGCTAGGGCAAAGCCCATCTTCCCGGAGCTATGATTGGTGATGTAGCGCACCGGATCGATGTTCTCCTGGGTGGGGCCGGCGGTGATCAGCACGTGCTTGCCGGTCAATGCCTGGCGCTTGAAGCTCTCGGCGGCGCACCAAGCCAGGTCGGTGGCCTCGAGCATGCGGCCCAGGCCTACGTCGCCACAGGCCTGGCTGCCCGAGGCAGGGCCGAACACCTGAATGCCGCGGCTCCTGAGCACTTGGAGGTTGGCCTGGGTGGCAGCGTCACGCCACATGGCCTGGTTCATGGCCGGGGCGACGGCAACGGTGGCATCGGTGGCCAGTACCAGGGTCGTCAATAGGTCATCGGCCATGCCCTGGGCCAGGCGTGCCATGAGGTCGGCGGTGGCTGGAGCGATCAGTACCAGGTCAGCCCATTTGGCCAGCTCGATATGGCCCATGGCCGCCTCTGCTGCCGGGTCGAGGAGGTCCAGGTGCACCGGGTGGCCGGACAGCGCCTGCAAGGTCAGCGGCGTGATGAATTCAGCGCCACCGCGGGTCATGACGACACGCACCTGGGCGCCGTGCTCCAGGAGTCGGCGGATCAGTTCGGCGCTCTTGTAGGCGGCGATGCCACCACCGACGCCAAGAACGATGCGCTTGCGATACAGCCGCTGCATAGGGTTGCCTTTTTCCAGTGAAAGCGGGCGGCGACAGGAACTGCGTGCGGCAGAGCGTCGCATGTACGAGGGCAAATAGATTAACACAGGGCCGAAATGGGCCGCAGCAGGGGCAGGGCAGCGATGAACATCAGGGAATGGCCGGCTCAGGATCGGCCAAGGGAAAAGCTACTGCAGCGTGGGGCGGGGGTGCTGTCTGACGCCGAACTGCTGGCTGTGCTGCTGGGGTCAGGCGTTGCAGGGCGCAACGTGCTCGACCTGGCGCGTGGCCTGTTGGTGCGCTTTGGCGGCTTACGGCCGTTTCTCGAGGCCGATCGGCGGGCGGTCTTGCGCGAGCCTGGCATAGGGGAGGTCAAATACGCACAGCTGCAGGCATTGCTGGAAATCGGTCGCCGCTACCTCAATGAAGGGATCACCCGCGCAGCGGCGTTGGAGGAACCCCAGGCCGTAAGGCGCTACCTCAAGGCCATGCTGCGCCATGAACCCAGCGAGGTGTTCGGTTGCCTGTTTCTGGACACCAAACACCGACCGTTGGCGTTCGAGATCCTGTTCAGGGGTACTATCGACCGAGCCAGTGTCTATCCGCGGGAAGTGGTGCGGCGGGCATTGATGCACAACGCCGCGGCGCTGATCCTCTGTCACAACCACCCTTCGGGCAACAGCGAACCCAGCAAAGAAGATGTGCACCTGACCCTTTCGCTCAAGCGTGGGCTGGCCTTGATCGATGTACGCGTGCTGGATCACATCATCATTGGCGACGGGGAGCCGCTGTCCATGGTCGAGCACGGGTGGGTCGTAGCTTAGGGCACGCCACCGCGAGCGCGGCGCAGTTCAGGATGACCTGTCATGACCGGGGGTAAGGGTGGCGCCTTCCCCGATCACCGCAACGCTCAAGCGTACAAGGCCTACTTGGTCACGCTCACCTTGCTGAAGTCCAGCCGGCCGAACGGGTTGACCTGATAACCCTCGACACCCTGACGCAGCAGGGCCGCCGCCGTGGGATGCGCCAATGGCACCCATAGCGCCTGCTGCTGGATCAGGGTCTGCGCCTGCTGGTACAGCCGGCTGCGCACGCTCTGATCATTGGTGGTGCGACCGGCACTGATCAGCTGATCCAGTCGATTGTCACAGAACCGCGCGAAGTTGGTCCCGGACTTGACCGCTGCACAGGAGAACTGCGGGGTGAGGAAGTTATCCGGGTCGCCGTTGTCGCCTGCCCAGCCCATGAACAGCAGGTCATGCTCACCGGCCTTGGCGCGGCGGATGAGTTCGCCCCATTCGATCACCCGAATTTCAGCCTTGATGCCCACCTTGGCGAGATCAGCCTGCAGCATCTGCGCGCCCAGGCTGGGGTTGGGGTTGAGCAGGCTACCAGAAGGGCGTGTCCAGATCGTTGTGCTGAAGCCGTCCGCCAGACCGGCCTTGGCCAGCAGGGCCTTGGCTTTCTTCACATCCAGTGGGTAACCGGGCAGGTCCTTGGCATAGCTCCAGGTATTGGGCGGATACGGGCCATTGGCCGCAATCGCCGAGTCTTCGAAAACAGCCTTCACGTAGGCCTGTTTGTCGAAGGCCAGGTTGATGGCCTGGCGCACCTCTGGCTTGTCCAGTGGTGGGTGCTGGCTGTTGAGCGCGATGAATGCCGTCATGAACGCTGGCGTGCTGGCCACCTTGAGGCTGCTGTCCTGGCTGGCCTCGGCAATGTCCAGTGGCTTGGGCGACAGGGCTACCTGGCACTCGTTGCGCTTGAGTTTCTGCAGGCGCACGTTTGCATCGGTGGTGATGGCGAAGATCAGTGGGTCGACGGCTGGCTTGCCGGCAAAGTAGTCAGGGTTGGCGCGATAACGCACCACCGCGTCCTTCTGGAACCGCTGGAAGACGAATGGCCCGGTGCCGATGGGTTGGCTGTTGAGTTTCTCGGGCGTGCCTGCCTTGAGCAACTTGTCGGCATATTCGGCTGAATAGATCGAGGCAAAGCCCATGCTCAGGGTGGCCAGGAAGGTCGCATCCGGGTGGGTAAGGGTAAAGCGCACGGTATTGGGCGCCGGCGCGTCGATCGTCTTGATCAGGCTGCCCAGTTGCAGCGACTGGGCATGGGGGTAGCCGCCGGGCGCTGTCTTATGCCAGGCGTGAGCGGGGTAGAGCATGCGCTGGAAGCTGAACAATACGTCGTCGGCATTGAGCGTACGGCTGGGCTTGAAATAGGCAGTGGCATGGAATTTCACGTTGTCGCGCAGGGTGAAATCGTACACCAGGCCATCGGCCGACACCGTCCAGCTGGCGGCCAGGCTCGGCACCACCTTGCCTTTGCCTGCGTCGAATTCCACCAGGCGGTTCATCAGCACATCGGCCGTGGCATTGGTGGTGGTCAGCGAGTTGTACTGCACCACGTCGAAGCCTTCGGGGCTGGCTTCGCTGCAAACGCTCAGTGGCGCTGCCTGGGCTGCACCCACGGCAAGCAGGGAGGTGAACAATAAGGAAAGGGCGGCGGCACGCATGGTGGCTCCTTGGCTGTCAGTGGCCCATCTGCCAGTGCAGTCTGGAAAAGGCCTACCCTAGTGTGACTGCCAGAAAATGACCACACTCTTTTTTACAATATTGGCGACGAACGGTCGGCGCCTGATAGGGCCTTCGGTCATGCTGCTCGCGGCGGTTCGCCTCGGCTCGAATGTTGATCAGGTATTGTTGCAATCGAGTCTTTCTGGTATAAAGCAGCGCTCTTTTCTAGGGGCTCGGCCTGTCGCATCAGCGAATCCGGTCGATAAGACCTCCAGAATCACGGCGCCTCGGCGCCAAAGACTGAGAGATTAAGCGGCCAACCCATGCCGGGTTGGGCATGTGGTTTTAGAGGGCTGAGTCATGTCGAGAGTCTGTCAAGTTACTGGTAAGGGTCCAGTAACCGGGAACAACATTTCCCACGCAAACAACAAAACCCGTCGTCGTTTCCTGCCAAACCTGCAGCACCACCGTTTCTGGGTTGAATCCGAGAAGCGTTTCGTGCGTCTGCGCGTTTCCGCCAAAGGCATGCGCATCATCGACAAGCGCGGCATCGATGCCGTACTGGTTGACATCCGTAAAGCTGGCGCCAAGGTTTAAGGGAGAGCATCATGCGTGAATTGATCCGTCTGGTTTCGAGTGCCGGTACCGGCCACTTCTACACCACCGACAAGAACAAGCGCACCACCCCGGACAAAATCGAGATCAAGAAATACGATCCCGTTGTTCGCAAGCACGTGGTGTACAAGGAAGCCAAGATCAAGTAATTGATCGGCGACCTGAAAAAAACCCGCCTCTGAAGAGAGGCGGGTTTTTTTATGTCTGGCCGAAAGGGTCAGCTGGCCAGGGATCACTTCTGCTCGAACAATGCATAGATCTTGCGGCAAGGCTCCAGCACTTCCCATGTCCCTTTGAATCCGGCGGGTATGACGAACCGATCACCCGCACGCAGCGTCTTGCTGGCGCCCCGTTCGTCGCGCAGCACTGACACGCCCTGCACGATTTCGCAGTACTCATGCTCGGTGTAGTTGACCTCCCACTGGCCCACTTCCCCCTCCCAGACGCCAGCGGCAAACTGCCCGCAGGGGCTTGCATAGTGGTTGTACACGGCCTGGTCCGGCTCGCCTTTGAGCACTTTTTCGGCGGCGGGGCGATAGCGCTCGGCCTCGGTGATGGCCTGGGCGAAGTCGATGATACTGTCGATACTCATAAAGAGGCTCCTGCATGTTCAATAAAATTAACATCACTGGGCGTTTGAGCTGATAGTGTCAAATATATTGATAGTTTGAAAGCGCTGGTTTAGGGTATCGCATGCCTGTGTGCGCCTGCCGCACGCCCGGACCCCGACAACGCCTGCAAGTCCTCAGTGCAGCGTTGCACCTAAACAAGAGGAGGAGTTTCGTATGACCACCCTGACTCGTGCAGACTGGGAACAACGTGCCCAGCAACTGAAGATCGAAGGCCGCGCCTTCATCAACGGCGAATACACCGATGCCGCATCCGGTGAAACCTTCGAGTGCCTGAGCCCGGTCGACGGACGCTTCCTGGCCAAGGTTGCCAGCTGCGACCTGGCCGACGCCAACCGCGCGGTCGAAAACGCCCGCGCGACCTTCAACTCGGGCGTATGGTCACAGCTGGCCCCAGCCAAGCGCAAGGCCATCCTGATCCGCTTCGCCGACTTGCTGCGCAAGAACGTCGAAGAGCTGGCGCTGCTCGAAACACTGGACATGGGCAAACCGATCGGTGACTCCTCCAGCATCGATATCCCAGGCGCTGCCAATGCCATTCACTGGACAGCCGAAGCCATCGACAAGGTGTACGACGAAGTCGCTCCGACGCCGCACGATCAACTGGGCCTGGTCACACGCGAGCCAGTGGGCGTGGTGGGTGCCATCGTTCCCTGGAACTTCCCGCTGCTGATGGCGAGCTGGAAGTTGGGCCCAGCGTTGGCTACGGGCAACTCGGTCGTGCTCAAACCTTCCGAGAAGTCGCCGCTGACCGCTATTCGCATCGCTCAGTTGGCAGTGGAAGCCGGTATCCCAGCAGGTGTGCTGAACGTGCTGCCTGGCTATGGCCACACCGTGGGCAAGGCCCTGGCCCTGCACATGGATGTCGACACCCTGGTATTCACCGGTTCGACCAAGATCGCCAAGCAGCTGATGGTGTATGCAGGCGAGTCGAACATGAAGCGCATCTGGCTGGAAGCCGGTGGCAAGAGCCCGAACATCGTCTTCGCCGACGCGCCAGACCTTGAGGCCGCCGCCCAGGCTGCTGCCAGCGCCATCGCCTTCAACCAGGGTGAAGTGTGCACCGCAGGTTCGCGCTTGCTGGTGGAGCGCTCGATCAAGGACACCTTCCTGCCCATGGTGGTCGAGGCCCTCAAGGCCTGGAAGCCCGGCAACCCGCTGGACCCGCAGACCACCGTGGGTGCACTGGTCGATACCCAGCAGATGAATACCGTGTTGTCGTACATCGAGGCGGGTCACAAGGACGGCGCCAAGCTGCTGACCGGCGGCAAGCGGACGCTGGAAGATACCGGCGGCACCTACGTCGAGCCGACCATCTTCGACGGCGTGACCAATGCCATGAAAATCGCCCAGGAGGAAATCTTCGGCCCGGTACTGTCCGTGATTGCCTTCGACACGGCCGAGGAGGCGGTTGCCATCGCCAACGACACACCCTATGGGTTGGCGGCGGGCATCTGGACTTCGGACATTTCCAAGGCGCACAGGACGGCCCGTGCCGTACGCGCCGGCAGTGTCTGGGTCAACCAATATGATGGCGGCGACATGACCGCGCCATTCGGTGGCTTCAAGCAGTCGGGTAACGGCCGTGACAAGTCGCTGCACGCGCTGGAGAAGTACACCGAGCTCAAGGCCACCTGGATCAAGCTGTAAGCCCAGCGGCCCCTCGGCAGGTCGGCTTCCAAGGCCCTGGCACGCTTTCGCGAGCTGAGCCGGGACTGAGCAAGCTCGACTGCCAGGGGCCTGACATTCCAATACTGGCCGGGGCGGCGCATACCGTCCCGGCTTCGTCATTTCTGCCGTACAAGAATGCTGCCTGGGAGGCCGTCATGCGTTGGGGAACCTATTTTGCCGTGCTGGCATCGGTGCTGAGCGTCGGGCTCGCATTGGGTGTGAGCATGCCGTTGGTGTCCTTGCGTCTGGAAGCCTGGGGTTATGGCAGCTTCGCCATTGGCGTCATGGCCGCCATGCCTGCCCTGGGCGTGCTGGCCGGCGCCAGCCTGGCCAGCCGGCTTGCCGGGTGGGTGGGCGTGCCTGCGGCCATGCGCCTGTGCCTGTGGGGCGGGGCATTGTCCATTGGCCTGTTGGCCCTGCTGCCAAGCTATCCGCTTTGGCTGGTGCTGCGGCTGTTGATCGGCATGGCGTTGACCGTGGTGTTCGTGCTGGGTGAGAGCTGGATCAATCAACTGGTGGTCGAGCAGTGGCGCGGACGGCTGGTGGCTCTGTACGGGAGTAGCTATGCGCTGAGCCAACTGGCGGGTCCGTTGGTGCTGGGCATGCTGGGCTCGGATGACGACTTCGGCTTCTGGGCGGCGACCGGCCTGCTGCTGGTATCGCCCTTGCTGTTGCTGGGCCGCGGGGGCGCGCCCTCTACAGAGGCTTGCAACGTCACCTTTGCCGACCTGTTCGCCTTCTGCAGAAGGCTGCCCGTAATCGCCTGGGCCATTGCGTTGTTCGCTTCGTTCGAAGCCATGATCCTGACCCTGCTGCCGGTGTACTGCCTGCAACAGGGCCTGAGCACGGAAATCGCGTTGTTCATGGTCAGTACGGTGGTGGTCGGCGATGCGGTGCTGCAGTTGCCCATTGGCGCACTGGCGGACCATATGTCGCGGCGCGCGCTGTTCACCGGTTGCGCGCTGGCATTGTTGGGGTCGAGCCTTGCCATCCCCCTGCTGTTGCACACCTGGGCCATCTGGCCTGTGTGGGTATTGTTCGGCGCTAGCGCTGGGGGGTTGTTCACCTTGTCGCTGGTGTTGATCGGCGAGCGCTATCGAGACGATGCCCTGGTGCGGGCCAATGCCCACGTGGCCCAGCTGTGGGGCATCGGTTGCCTGCTTGGGCCGTTGCTGGCCGGCGCAGGCAGCCAGTGGATCAGTGGGCATGCCTTGCCGCTGCTGATGGCAGCAGGCGCCGCTGGGCTTGTGGTGCTGACCCGGCGGCGCGGAGCGTTCGAGCCAGCGGCTGCGTGACGGTGCAGCGCTAGAGCATCTTTTCCAGCCCGACCGCCTTGCTGATCCAGGCATTGAATCGTCGCCACAGGCTACCAGGCTCTGACGTGAGCACCCGCCGCTGCCCATCTTCCTCGGTCACCCAGACCAGCTTGCCGGCCACGAGCTCAGGCTGATAGCTCAGGGCCGGTGCCATGCCCTGCACCGCCAGTGCACGGGTGTATTCGGCAAGTTCGGGGCTGTCGACCAATACGCCGACTTCGGTGTTCCACAGCACCGAGCGTGGATCGAAATTGAACGAGCCAATGAACGTCTTGTGACGGTCGAACACGATCGCCTTGCTGTGGAGGCTGGAGTTGGAGCTGCCATGGAAACTCAGTTTGCCCGCGCTGGGATCTCCGGGCTGGCGGCGCACTTCATACAGCTTCACCCCGTGCTCCAGCAGCGCCTTGCGGTAAGGTGCATAACCGCCGTGTACGGCAGGCACATCGGTAGCCTCCAGTGAGTTGGTCAACAGCTTTACCGAAATACCCGCGTCGGCACTCTGGGTGAGGTAAAGCAGCCCCGGTTCGCCGGGTACGAAATAAGCGGAGACCAGAATCAGCTCGTGACGCACATCGCGCAGGTCAGGGCCGAGTTGTCGGGTCAGCAGTAGCTGTGGATCAGGCTCGTCATCGGCCAGCACCTTGCTGGGGGCGTCCCACAGCGCCTGGGCATGAGCCCAGATGAGTTCGTTGCGCCAGGTGTCCAGTCGCGGCTGGGATTGGTAGGCCATCAAGCGGTCGTACAAGACCTTGCGCCGGGTTCTGGCTTCGGCCAGCGAGACTTCCAGCCGATGGCGGCTGGTGCGCAGGTCGCTGGCATTGGGCTGGTGCCAGAGGAAATCGGTGATCGGGCGGCTCAGGGCGCTGTTCCAGTACTGATCGAAGCTGTGTCCCAACTGTTCTGCTATAGGGCCCACACCCAGCAGATCGATGTCGGTGAAGTTCAGGTTGGGCTCGGCATCGAAGTACTCGTCACCCAGGTTTCGCCCGCCGACGATGGCCATGCTGTTGTCCACCAGGAACAGCTTATTGTGCATGCGCCGGTGCTGACGCGACAGGTTGAGCAACCGGCCCATGGCGCGTGTGACCCCAGTGGCGCGCCCCAGGTGCAGGGGGTTGAACACACGGATCTGGATGTTCGAGTGAGCGGCGAGGGTGCCCATGATTGCATCCAGGCCGTCACTGGTGGTGTCGTCCAGCAGAATGCGCACGCGCACGCCCCGGTCGGCCGCCCGCAACAGCTCATGGACCAGGGCGCGGGTGCTGAGTCCGTCATGGACGATGTAGTACTGCACGTCGATGCTGGCCTGCGCATTGCGTATCAGCTCGGCGCGCGCCCGGAAAGCCTCGTTGCTGTTGGGGAGTAGGCGAAAGCCGGAACGGCCTTCATAAGGGGCTGCCTGGCGCAGCACCGAGCGGCCGAACGATGAGCCATCGGCGGGCAGGGCTTGACTGGTTTGGCGCGGCGTATCGACGCTGGCGCAGCCGCAGACGCCGAGCAGCAGCGTCAGCAGCAAGGGTAGGGCTCGCTGGAGTTTCAACGGTGGATCGTCCTGTGCAGCAGGGCTTTGGGATTGGACAGTGGAGGGCAACGCAAAGTTACGTCGCGATGATGTCCTCGTCCAGCAAGCGTTGGGCGGTCTCACCAACCTTGCGCACCGCCGCCTCGATTTGCGCAGTGGGCCTGGCGGCGAAGTTCATGCGCAGGCAGTGACGGAACTTGCCGGAAGCGGAAAAGATGCTGCCCACGGCCACTTGTACGCCTTGCTCCAACAAGGCGTGATTGAGCTGCAAGGTATCGAAATGTTCCGGCAATTCCACCCATAGCATGAAGCCGCCTTGCGGACGGCTTACGCGGGTGCCTTGCGGAAAATACCGGGTCACCCAGTCGCTCATCAATTCACGGCTGCGTTGGTACTGGCTGCGCATGCGCCGCACATGGGGTTGGTAATGCCCGTTGGCGATGAAGTCCGCCACCGCCAATTGAGGCTGACTGGCGGTGCTGCCCGTGCTGATGTACTTCATGTGCAGGACCCGCTCCAGGTAGCGCCCAGGCGCTACCCAACCGACACGCAGGCCAGGGGCAAGCGTCTTGGAAAATGAACTGCACAACAGCACGCGGCCTTGCGTATCGAATGACTTGACCGTCCGTGGCCGAGGGTAGGTATAGGCCAGGTCACCGTAGACATCGTCCTCGAGAATGGCTACGTCGTAGCGCTGTGCAAGGTTCAACAGGGCCTTTTTACGAGCCTCAGGCATGATGTAGCCCAGCGGGTTGTTGCAACTTGGGGTGATCTGGATGAGCTTGATCGGCCACTGCTCAAGGGCCAGTTCGAGCGCCTCGAGGCTGATGCCTGTCACCGGGTCTGTGGGGATCTCCAGCGCCTTCATGCCCAGGCCCTTGAGCGTCTGCATGGCGCCATGGAAGCTGGGCGAGTCCACCGCAACGATATCGCCAGGCTCGCACACGGCGCGGATGCTGCACGACAAAGCTTCGTGGCAGCCTGTCGTCACCACCAACTCAGAGGGCGAGAGCCTGCACCCAGAGTCCAGGGCCAGGCGTGCCACCTGTTCACGCAAGGCCAGGTTGCCGTGGATATTGTCGTAATACAGCCCGGGCATGTCCTGGCGACGGCTGAGCCTGGCGAGGCTGCGCAACAGCGGCTTGAGGGTAGGGCTCTCGATGTCCGGCATGCCCCGTCCAAGCTGTATCACACCCGGTTGCGGGGTACTGCGCACCAGCTCCAGAACCTGCTCCCATTGGGAAATGTCCACCGGGCGCTGGGCGGGCCGGCTGACCGCCGGCAAGGCCGGCAGGTGGCGATGGTCGCTCACGAAGTAGCCGGACTTTGGCCGTGGCGAGACCATGCCACTGTCTTCGAGCATGCGGTAGGCCTGCTGCACGGTGCTCAGGCTCACCCCGTGCTCCACGCTCAGTGCCCGCACCGATGGCAGCCGCTGGCCGGGCCGATAGAGGCCCTGTTCGATACGCGCGCCGAGTACCTCGGCAAGGTTCAGGTAGAGCGTCACGTCATACTCCTGGGCTGCGCCGGTCAACGCACCATACAGATTGGCAGAAAAGGCAGCATTCAGTTACCTGCAAGCCCGATCTGTATCCAAATAATAACGCTTTTTTGGATCTGTATTGTCAGGCCGTGCACCCGGCATGCTGTCCCCACATTGTCATCGAAAGGGAGACAGCAGCGATGGGAAGCTTGAGCGATGTGCGCATCGAACAGTCGGTAGGCGAAAAAGAAGCCCTGCAGCGAAGCAAAACCCACGCTGCGCCCCAGGCGTTGAGCCGCTGGCGGCTGATGTTGCGCCGCTGGCACACCCGCAGGGCGCTGTTACAGTTGAGCGACCATGAACTGCGCGATGTGGGTCTCAGCTGGCAAGAGGCGCGCTCAGAAGGCTGCAAGCCTTTCTGGAAGCCGTGACTGCTTTCACACCAGCTCCTTGAGCCTGTGCCACAGCATGCCCAAGGCCAGTAAAGGTGAGCGCAAGTGCTTGCCCCCTGGGAACGTCATGTGTGGCACCTTTGCAAACAAGTCGAAACGCCCGCTTTGCTGGCCGCTGATGGCTTCCCCGAGCAGACGGGCGGCCAGGTGAGTAGCGTTCAGCCCGTGGCCTGCGTAGGCCTGGGCGTAGTAAACGTTCGGCTGATCAGGCAGGCGGCCCACCTGGGGCAGGCGGTTGGCGCCGATCCCGATCATGCCGCCCCACTGGTAATCGATGCGTACGTCGGCCAGCTGAGGGAACACGCGCAGCATCTTGGGCCGCATGTAGGCGGCGATATCCTTTGGATCGCGCCCGGAATAATGGCAAGCGCCGCCGAACAGCAGCCGGTGATCTGCGCTCAGGCGGTAGTAGTCCAGCGCCACGCGCTGGTCGCACACGGCCATGTTCTGTGGCAACAGCGAGCGTGCACGCGCTTCACCCAGCGGCTCGGTGGCGATGAGGTAACTGCCGGCGGGCAATACCTTGCCGCCCAGCTCACCGTTCAAACCATTGAGGTAGGCGTTGCAGCACAGGACCAGCGTTTGCGCCCGGACCCGGCCCTGGGCGGTGTGTACCTGCACCTGCGGGCCATAGTCGATGCGGGTCACCTCGGACTGCTCGTGGAGTTTCACACCCAGGCGCGCGGCTGCCGCGGCTTCGCCCAACGCCAGGTTAAGGGGGTGCAAGTGGCCAGAGCCCATGTCCACCAGCCCGCCTGCATAGCGCTGCGAGCCCACCACATCGTGAATGTCATCCTTTGCGACCAGCCGCAGTTCGTGGGCGTAACCCAGGCTGCGTAAGTGTTCGGCCTCTTCGGCCAGGCCCGCCATTTGCGCCGGCTTGTTGGCCAGGTCGCAATAGCCCCAGGTCAAGTCGCAGGCGATGGCGTGCCGCGCTACACGATCGCGCACGATCTGCACGGCCTCCAGCCCCATCAGTTGCAAGTCGCGAACGCCCTGCTCGCCGATGACCGGCAGGAACTGCTCCAGACCATGGCCGACCCCGCGGATCAACTGCCCACCGTTGCGCCCACTGGCGCCCCAGCCGATCTTGCGCGCTTCGAGCAGGATCACCGAGAAGCCACGCTCGGCCAACTCCAGGGCCGTGTTCAAACCGGAGTAGCCACCACCGACGATGCACACATCGGCGGTGTGCTCGCCTTGCAGATAGGCATGATCAGGGTGAGGCGCGCTGCTGGCGGCGTAGTAAGAAGCGGCATGCTGCGCGCTGTGGATCATTGGACGAGTCCTAGTGCGTGGGCTGGAACGGGAGAATAAGCCGCAGGCCCAGGGCGGGCAACCGGCCTATAATGGGCGGACCTTTTCAACCTGTGCCTCGTCATGTCCTGCGACCGCCACAAGATCCACTTCCTGCGCGAACTCATCCCTTCGTTCGAATGCGAGCCTGGCTGCCATGACTGCTGCGGGCCGGTTACCACCTCGGCGCAAGAGATGGCTCGGCTGCCGCGCAAATCCCAGGCCGAACAGGACGCTGCCCTTGAGCGCCTGGACTGCGTGCATCTGGGGCCCCAGGGCTGCACGGTATATGAAGAGCGGCCACTGATCTGTCGCTTGTTCGGTACCACCCCACGACTGGCCTGCCCGCGTGGTCGTGGGCCCGAACCCATGATCGACCCTGCGGCCGAGCAACTGGTGCACCAGTTCATTGCCACCACCCGGCAAGTGCTGGTCTAGGCGTTTGCGGTAGGGCCCGGCGTCAGTCCGGGATCGGCAGGCAGAGACTTTCCTTCACCTCCTCCATCACGATGTAGCTTTTGGACTCACGCACGTGGGGCAGCTTGAGCAGGATGTCGCCAAGCAGCTTGCGATACGAAGCCATTTCCGAAATGCGCGCCTTGACCAGGTAGTCGAAGTCGCCGGAAACCAGGTGGCATTCGAGCACGTGCGGCAGCTTCAGGACTGCCCGGCGAAACTCCTCGAAGGTATCGCCAGACTTGTAGTCCAGGCTGATTTCCACGAAGACCAGCAGGCTGCCCTTGAGGTGCTGTGGGTTCAGGCGGGCGTTATAGCCCATGATGATGCCTTCACGTTCCAGCCGGCGCACGCGCTCGGTGCACGGCGTGGTGGAGAGGCCGACCTTCTCGCCCAGTTCGGTGAAGGAGATACGCCCGTCGCTCTGCAGGATGCGCAGGATGTTCCGGTCGATCTTGTCCAGCTCACGCTTACTTTGATGCTGGGTTCTCATAGGGGATGCCCCTCCGTAAAGGCCATTGTGCCGAGAATTCTCGCCAATAATAGGCTTTTATATAGTGAATTGCACTGCTCTCGAATTCCTATACTTCGCCCATCAATGGCAGTCCAACAACACACCGCGGCAGGCCGCGAGGGGAAAGAAACGATGCGAGTTCTGGTACTTGGTAGCGGCGTGATCGGAACCGCCAGTGCCTATTACCTGGCCCGGCAAGGGCTCGAAGTGACGGTGGTGGACCGCCAGCCAGCGGTGGCCATGGAAACCAGCTTTGCCAACGCCGGCCAGATCTCGCCTGGCTATGCCTCGCCGTGGGCGGCGCCGGGGGTGCCTCTGAAAGCCGTTAAATGGCTGCTCGAGCGCCACGCTCCGCTTGCCATCAAGCTGACCGGTGACGTAGACCAGTACCTGTGGATGGCCCAGATGCTGCGCAACTGCACGGCCAACCGCTATGCCGTGAACAAGGAGCGCATGGTGCGGTTGTCCGAATACAGTCGCGACTGCCTCGACGAACTGCGCGCCGAAACCGGAATCGCGTACGAGAACCGTAGCCTGGGCACCACCCAGCTGTTCCGTACCCAGGCCCAGGTCGATGCAGCTGCCAAGGATATCGCCGTGCTTGAGCAATCAGGCGTGCCTTATGAATTGCTCGACCGCGATGGCATCGCCCGCGTCGAACCTGCCCTGGCCAGTGTGAAGGGCATTCTCGCCGGCGCCCTGCGCCTACCCAACGACCAGACCGGCGATTGCCAGTTGTTCACCACCAAACTGGCAGAAATGGCCCGCAACCTGGGCGTGGAGTTCCGCTTCGGGCAGGACATCCAGCGCCTGGATCATGCAGGTGACCGCATCAACGGTGTCTGGATCGATGGCAAGCTCGAAACCGCCGACCGCTACGTGCTGGCATTGGGCAGCTATTCGCCGCAGATGCTCAAGCCCCTGGGCATCAAGGCGCCGGTCTATCCGTTGAAGGGCTACTCCCTTACCGTACCCATCACCAACGGTGACATGGCGCCTGCCTCCACCATCCTCGACGAAACCTACAAGGTCGCCATCACCCGTTTCGACAACCGTATCCGTGTTGGAGGCATGGCTGAGATCGCCGGCTTCGACCTGTCGCTCAACCCCCGTCGACGCGAAACGCTGGAGATGATCGTCAACGACCTCTATCCTCGCGGCGGTGATTTGAGCCAGGCCAGTTTCTGGACTGGGCTGCGTCCCGCGACGCCAGACGGTACCCCCATCGTGGGTGCAACCGCCTTCCGTAACCTGTTCCTCAATACAGGTCACGGCACGCTGGGCTGGACCATGGCCTGTGGCTCGGGTCGTCTGCTGGCTGACCTGATCGCGCGCAAGAAACCGCAGATCAGTGCAGAGGGGCTGGACATCTCGCGCTATGGCAGTAGCCGCGAAGTGGCCCGTCACGGGCATGGTTCGCCCGCTCATCAGCAGTAAGCCGTCCATTGGGGTATTCGCCGGTGACCTGCGAATGCCCCAGCTTCGATTTCAACCCGTATGACTTATAAGGCAGCCGCATGCGCCCCGCCCGTGCCCTGATCGACCTCCAGGCCCTGCGCCACAATTACCGTCTCGCCCGCGAACTGACCGGTGCCAAGGCGCTTGCCGTGATCAAGGCCGACGCCTACGGCCATGGTGCTGTGCGCTGCGCGTTGGCGCTCGAGCCCGAAGCGGACGGGTTTGCCGTGGCCTGCATCGAGGAGGCGCTGGAGCTGCGTGCGGCCGGCATCAGGGGCCCGGTCCTGCTGCTGGAGGGCTTCTTCGAGGCAAGTGAGCTGCCGTTGATCGTCGAACATGACCTGTGGTGCGTCGTGCATTCGGCCTGGCAATTGGAGGCCATCGAGAAAAGCCCGCTGGCCAGCCCGCTCACCGTCTGGCTCAAGCTCGATACCGGCATGCACCGTGTAGGGCTGCATCCCAAGGACTATCGCGATGCCTATGAGCGCCTGCTGGCCTGCGGCAAGGTAGGGCGCATTGTGCTCATGAGCCATTTCGCCCGTGCCGATGAGCTGGGTGCGCAGGCCACGGCCGAGCAGATTGCCGTTTTCGAAACCGCACGCCAGGGCTTGGCAGCAGAATGCAGCCTGCGCAACTCTCCAGCCGTGCTGGGTTGGCCCCAGGCAGCCGGTGATTGGGTGCGCCCAGGGCTGATGCTCTATGGCGCAACGCCGTTCGATATGCCCCAAGCTCAGGCCCAACGCCTGCAGCCGGTCATGACACTGCAGTCGCGGGTCATCAGTGTGCGGGAGCTGCCGGCCGGCGAGCCGGTGGGTTACGGCGCCACGTTCGTCAGCACGCGGCCCACCCGTGTAGGCGTGGTCGCCATGGGCTACGCCGACGGTTACCCTCGCCAGGCGCCCAACGGTACGCCGGTCATCGTTGCTGGCAGCCGGGCCCCGCTCATCGGTCGCGTGTCGATGGACATGCTGAGCATCGACCTGACCGACGTGCCGCAGGCGACCGTCGGCAGCCCAGTCGAACTATGGGGCAAGCAGGTCCATGCCGCTGAGGTGGCGAGCCAGGCCGGTACCATTCCTTACCAGATCTTCTGCAATCTCAAGCGGGTGCCCCGGGAATACATTGGGGACTAGGGCGTCAGGCGGGTGGTGTGTTGTAAATACTGAACGGCGTTGCCATGATATCGTTCACATCCACCCGCATACCCGTCTCAGGAGGCTCCAGCTTTGGACGTCGGCGAACGACTGCAAGCCATCCGCACGCTCAAGGGCCTGTCCCAGCGTGAACTCGCCAAGCGCGCAGGGGTTACCAACAGCACCATCTCGATGATCGAGAAAAACAGTGTGAGCCCGTCGATCAGTTCGCTGCGCAAGGTGCTGAGCGGCATTCCCATGTCCATGGTCGAGTTCTTTTCCGTGGAGCTCGAACCCGAGAGCCCTGCGCAGATCGTCTACAAAGCCCACGAACTGATCGACATCTCCGATGGTGCGGTGACCATGAAGCTGGTTGGCAAATCGCACCGCAACCGTGCCATCGCTTTTCTGACCGAGGTGTACCCGCCCGGCGCCGACACCGGTGCCGAAATGCTGACCCATGATGGCGAAGAGACTGGCATTCTGCTTGAAGGCCGCCTGGAATTGGTGGTCGGTACCGAGCTGTTCATTCTCGAAGCAGGCGACAGCTATTACTTCGAAAGCACCCGCCCGCACCGTTTTCGCAACCCGTTCGAACAGCCAGCACGCTTGATCAGCGCCGCCACCCCCTCGAACTTTTGATCCAGCGCAGTGCATTGACGCGTCAATACCCCTTTCCTGTGTAGGGTCGTTTCCCGGCTTCGGGCTTGCCGTTATACTTTTCGGCGCTCGAGGATCCGTGGCCGCGAGCATGATTAGCCACCATGAGGGTGTTCGCGTGAATCAAGTCAAGAAGATGCTGGCCATCCCGGCCGCCGTACTGGCCCTGTGGGCAATTACCGCTACCGCTGCGACCAATGACGATATCGCCAAGCGCCTGGAACCGGTCGGTAAGGTGTGTATCCAGGGCCAGGAATGCAAGGGCATGGCCGTGACCGCCAGCGCTGGCGCCGGGTCTGCCAGAACGCCCGACGACATCATCGCCAAGCATTGCACGGCCTGCCATGGCACGGGCCTGCTCGGCGCGCCGAAAGTGGGCGACAGCGCAGCCTGGAAGGAGCGTGCCGACCACCAGGGTGGGTTGGATGGCATCCTGGCCAAGGCCATCACGGGCATCAACGCCATGCCGCCCAAGGGCACCTGCGCGGATTGTTCGGATGATGAGCTAAAGGCCGCTATTGAGAAGATGTCTGGCCTGTAAGTTACTGCAATGTGCTGCGTAGCAGTCCCAGTATTCTAGCTTCGCATCTTGCCTTGCCGGGGCCGCTTCGCGGCCCATCGCGGCGCGAGGCCGCTCCCACACGGGGGGCGCTGGCCCTTAGAGGCGGTGAAAGGCAGTTGCTCCTGCAATCGCGCTACTTCAGCCATCCCACGATCACAGGAGCGGCCTCGTGCCGCGATGGGCTGCGCAGCAGCCCCGGAGATGTGAGCACTATCGCTAATTGCCG
>NZ_JBICKJ010000047.1:0-1965 GCF_043104125.1 Pseudomonas sp. xss_4 | reverse complement strand
TCGAATACCTTGAACAATTTGCGGTAGGGCAGATGGCGGGTGGCGGTATCCGGGGGCGTACCACGACCGGCAACAAAGGGCGCGACCAGGCGCTCAAGCAGGCCATCACGCACGTCCATATCCTCATTGCCATAGTCGAGGAATTGCATCACCCGTGGCATCTGTGCGGCGTTGCCAGTCAATAAACCGAAGCAGACAAGACGCAGGGCCATCGTCCAGTAATCTTCGGTACGTAATGCCGCATGCGGTGTCATATGGTTACCCGCTTCCGGCGAGTTGTGGTAGGCGGCATGGCATTGGGCGTATTCTTCAGCCCACTCCATTGCGCAGGGCCAAATCTCGTCAAATAGCCCCACTGGAGCCCCGGCGGAATACTGCAAGCTAAGCCAGTCTAAGAGGTCGCATAGACGAAGGTTGGTGGAGTTCATCATTCCACCAGGTTTTGTTCCATTCGCAATAGTAGAAATTCTTGAGCAGACCAACTGGATGCGTTCAAGAGTTTCATCAAACTGTGCTGTGTATGTGACGTAACGTAGGTGGGGTTCCCGTCGCTGTTCAAACTGCGATGCTGCAACTTTGGATGCTGCCCAGTGATCCCAATTGATGCTGTTAGTGTTTTTCATGTGCATTTGTCACTGCTTGAGTTTCAAGTTTTATTCTGGTAGAAAGTTTGTTGGAATAACAAACTCTGTGGCAATTTGATGTCGGCTTGCCGGTTTGCGACATTTCCCTGCGGCCGCCTGCCTGTTAGCTGCTTTAGTTTTAGCATTGTTGTCATGCTGGATATAGTTTGGGCCAACTACGGTGATTAAACTACGGTCATAAGGGCATGTCATAATTTCTGGATCAAAGTCAACTGCTCTCCATGATTTGATCTTGGAGATTAAGGCGGTATGTGCGGAAGTGATCTTTGAATTTTGAATGTTCCTAAAGATCCATCTGTGGCTCATTTGTCGGCCATCGCTAACTGTTTTGCCTACGGAGTTACGCACTTTGGCTTCATTCCCTTGCCCAAGTGCCTGCTCCAGCCCATATTCCAGGGTCTGCCAGACTTGCATGGCGCCTTCCAGTTTCTTGTGGAAGGGCTCGTTGGTGCCTTTGGTGTCGCTGATCCGGTAGCTTTGCGGCAGGCTGCCGCTGTGCCAGATATGGTCGATGCCCTGGTGGCCTGGCTGGCGGCCTTCGTAGAGGGTGCCGTTGTGGTTGACCTTCTGCCGCGACTTCTTGTTCTTGACGAAATAGTAATCGGCGATGTGCTCGCCCTGAGCGCCAGCCTTTGACCGTCTGTAGCGCGAGCGCTGGCTTTGCCGCAGTTGCGGGCTAACCTGGCCCTGGGCCGGGGTGGTGTTGCCTTTGGGCTCGATGGCGACATCGCGTTTGGCCGGGGCTGGCTGTTTGTCGGTGGTGGTCTGGCTGCTGCGCCCGCTGCTGGCAGAGGACGATGTGGCGGGCTGTTGCTGCGGCTTGCTGGCCGGGGCCGAGGCGGCGGTCTGGTTGCCGGAGGTGCCGCTCTGCGCTTGCGGTTTGCCGGCGGTATCGGGTGTGTCGCGCCGGGCAGCGGGTGTGGATGAGGTAGCCGGTGTCTGGCTGGCGGTGCTGGAGCTCTGCTGCGCTGGCTTGCCGCTGGATGCCGGAGCCGATGAGCCGGGCGGCGACTGGCGCGGCGTGTCGGCATGACTGCTGGCGCGGGAGCCCGCGGTGGTGTTGGGCAGGGGCTGGGCCATGGCCATCTGGTGGGACTGCTGCAGCGACCCCATGGCCTGTTCAATCTTCTGCTGGGCCTTGGCCTTGAGCGAGCGGAGCTGGGCGATCAGGCGGTTGAGGCCCTGTTTGTCCATCATCCAGCGGGCGCTGCGGGTGCCGAGCACGTCGATCATGCCATCGAGGATCTGGTTGGTCTTGGCGACGAGCTGGCGGGTATAGCTGGCCCAGTCCAGCTCGCGGAACCACTTCTCGATATTGCCG